>CACXFB010000083.1 GCA_902766825.1 uncultured Lachnospiraceae bacterium | reverse complement strand
GTTTGATATAAGTCTTATACTCATCTATCTGGTTGAAATTCTCATCCAGTTTAACAGCTCCAATCTCCATCACTTCAAACCTGCATGTTTTATGAGGTAACGGATGCTGCTCCAAGTCAATTTCATTCATTTCCAAATCTATAACTATGGAATTCATTTTTATCTTTCACCTCATCAAGATATATTACAAACAAATGGTATCTTTTATCCCCTCTTTTGTCAATAAAACTCTTCAAAGTACGAATTATTTCTGCTATAATATAATTAGTGCATATTATGGAATATTATAAATCATTTAACTTAATAGGGCATTACTTTGAGGAATACTACTGATAAAAAATATACACGATTGGAGGTAATGTTTATGCATGAGACTGATATACTCACCCTCGCCGCTAAGGCATGTCATTGCATATGGATTGACAGGGATATATTTAAATTTAAACTTCTGTGCAGTAAAGACGTGGATATAACAGGATTCTCCCACACCGACAATATTCATGACGGTAACTTTAACGGTGTAAATGCATTTCCATTTTTACAAAACACCTCCATGGACATTGTAATTGATGATGAGAGTTATTCCATCTCATATAATAACGGTGATATATGCATTGTTATGTGTGAATTTGATTTAAGCGTAGTAAAAAATGATACATCAACTTCTGTAAAAACTGCCGCCACTCTAACATTCCATGATGCTGGCTGTGATACAGATCCTGAGATTGTAAATGCACATTTTTCACTTGCCCAGTTACCTGAAGACAAATACAATGTGCTGATTTCTGAACCTGAAATTTCACCTAACGCCACACAGATAACAGGTCCTACAGATTATTACCGCGAACTTATCATTAACAATTGTGATCTTTTTATTGAGTGTGACAACGATGAATACATATTAAAATATGACAAAGACCGTTATCAGGTTTTATTCGACGATGATACATACTACACCAACCCTGACAGATGGTTCTGGCATATGTGCGACAACTGTGTCCATCCTGAAGATTACGAGCAATTGGACATCTTCAGAAGAGTAGATATTGCAAAACGAATCAAAAATAATATAACCAAAGTTGAAACTACTTTCAGAATCAAAAACAAAGACCAGGGTTATATCTGGATACTTCTTAAGATAATAACAAAAATAGAAAATGACAAGCTTGAAAAGACAGCAATGATATTCACAAGGTTAGATAAAAGCCAATTTAACGAGCTTGACTTTCTTGAGAAAAACAGACGCGACAAGCTCACATCCCTGTACAACAAGACCTACTTTGACTATCTTTTCGGTCTGTTCCTAAAAGATGTCACACCATCATCACTTTCAACACTTCTGTTAATTGACATTGATGATTTTCATCTTGTTAATGACACCTTCGGTCATCTTACAGGCGATGTTATACTTACACAGTTTGCGCGTTCGCTCAACACATTTTTTGGTTCAGACTCTGTAATCGGAAGAGTCGGCGGAGACAAATTTGCTGTACTTATAAAAGCAATGCCTAGCAAATATGAGATAACAAAACTTATAGATAACTTCATAAAAAACATCAGACATACCCATTCGGAAATGGGCAATTCTATAGATATTCATTGCAGTGCAGGCATCGTAATAATCGATTCCCCACCATACAATGCTTCAAGAATCCAGGAAGCAGGAAGGTTAAGCCTTGCTGTTGCAAAAAACAAAGGCAAAAACTGCTACGTAATATATAACACCGAAGTTGCTGGACAACTTTAAATGAAACAGGGTGAGTCAACAGGGCGGTTCTTGAAACAGGGCGGTTCTTGAAACAGGGGACGGTTCTTGAAACAGGGGACGGTTCCTCGTTCCAAAAATGGAACGAGGAACCGTCCCCTGTTTCAAGAACCGTCCCCTGTTTCAAGAACCGTCCCCTGTTTCACCTTAGCTTATTCTTACAACCATTCCTGAATTAGCAGGAATATCAACAATCAGTCTGTTGTTATCAAGCTTCATCTCTGCACAACCGTTAATCTGTCCGCTGAATGCATTAAACTGCTCCGGCAACATCTCTGTAACTGCACTGTCTATACTCATCTCAAGTCTTGCATACCCTGTCTTAATATCATGAGCATAAGTATTCATATCAGCTAACTCCTGTGCTTTATCATATGCTTCCTTAAGCTTTTCTTCAAGAGAATGCGTATGACTTATTGCAATCTCAAGTGCTTTAAGCAAATCTTTGTTAACTGTTGGAGTCTCTTCCTTCTTCTCAACTGTTTCTTCTTCAAGAGGTGCTGTTAGTAAGTCTTCTGCCTTGTTAGCATTAATAGGCATTCCAAGCTCAACATGTGCAACATTGTCGTCGTTATTAAGTAGAACTATTACCGCCTTATCACCAAGTACTCTTGCAAACGCAAACTGTCTTGTTGTCAGATAAAGCTCTCTGTAATCTCCGTAAGTAACTTCCGGAAGTTCTTTTTTCATTCTGCCAAGTCTCTTAATGAGATTAATTAACGGCTTATATTCCGCTTTATCATAATCAGCCAGTTCAAGGCATGGTCTTATAATCCAATCATTGCCGTTAACCTTAGGTCCGTCAATTCCAAATTCCGAACCATAATAAATTGAAGGAATTCCGGGAACCAGATAATCAAGTATCATAACATTGAATATATGCGCCTTGTTATTAAGCTTTGTATAAATTCTTGCAACATCATGATTATCAACAAATGTATATAATCTTGTGCTGCCACAAATACCCAAAAGTCTTTTTATCGAATGTGCAATCTCAAAATAATTGTGATCATTGTGTCCTGAGAAAAGACCTTTGTGAAGTTCATAATTAGTAACTGAATGAAGCATTCCGGAATTAGCCCACCTGCTGTAATCTCCATGAATAACTTCTCCCATAAGCCAGAACTCCGGCTTAAGTGAATCAGTCATTGCTCTTAAATCATGCATGAAATCATGATCTAAAACATCTGCTGCATCAAGTCTGATACCATCAATATCAAACTCATTAACCCACATTCTTACTGAATCGAAAATGTAATCCTTAACTTCTGTATTTCTCTGATTAAGTTTTACAAGCAGATTGTATCCGCCCCAGTTCTCATATGAGAATCCGTCATTATACTCATTGTTGCTCCAAAAGTTAACGTTACAATACCAATCCTTGTACCTTGAGTTCTCTCTGTTTTTCAAAAGATCCTGAAAAGCAAAGAATCCTCGACCCGTGTGATTAAATACACCATCTACTATAACCTTCACGCCCATGTTATGGCAGTTAACTACAAACTGCTTAAAATCTTCATTTGTACCAAGACGTCTGTCGACTTTTCTGTAATCCACCGTCTCATAACCATGACCTTCCGATTCAAATAAAGGTCCGATATAGATTGCCGTACAACCCAATTTTGCAGCATGTGATGCCCACTCATTAAGCTTGTCAAAATGATTTTCACAAGCACCGGTGTTCTCATGACTGCACCCACATAATCCTATCGGATAGATGTGATAAAAAACCGCACTATCATACCATGCCATATCATTTTCCTCTTTCACGTATTAATTTTGATGTGACCAAAGATAACAATACGCCTGCGTTCTGCCTGCAAAATATTCGCTATCCAACAAACTTGCCACTTCCTCTTTATTATACCACGCAGCCTGTATTTCTTCAAATGTAGATGTGCTTTTTTCGAAATTTCCATAGGCCTTTCCGACTATACATACATTCTTTTCGTTACTAAAGCCAATAGCACTGAAACTTTCTCCCAAAACATCTGTAATTTCGCCAAGTGTAAGTCCTGTTTCTTCCTTAAGTTCCCTTGCAGCTGCCACTTCAACACTCTCACCCGGCTCAATCAATCCAGCCGGAAAGTTATATACCCATGCTCCGGCAGGAAGTCTGAATTCTTTATTAAGAAGTATCTTCTCACCGTCCATACTGTGCATTATCATAACAACTGCATCAGCTCCATGAGAACTTAAATCTTCAAACTTTTCAAGATTCTTATTACGACTTATCATCTCGTACACTTTTTCAACGTTATCTGTTGTAACATAAGTTAAATCATATCTTGCTATGAATTTTCCCTGATGAATCTTTTTTATATCTTTAAATTCCATTCTAACGCTCTTCCATGCTTACATAATCTTTTTCTTTCATAACGCTCACATATGCCGGTCTCATAATCTTGTCCACATTGACCATCTCTTCGATTCTATGAG
Source organism: uncultured Lachnospiraceae bacterium (assembly GCA_902766825.1). Classification (GTDB taxonomy): domain Bacteria; phylum Bacillota; class Clostridia; order Lachnospirales; family Lachnospiraceae; genus CACXFB01. The sequence goes on along the minus strand of CACXFB010000083.1, from coordinate 46,750 downwards.
CACTCCATCCGACTATTCTTGCCATTGCAAAAATAGGTGTGTAAAGCTCTGTAGGTATATCAAGCATAGAATATACAAATCCACTGTAAAAATCTACATTGGCACTGACACCCTTATAGATGTGTCTCTTTTCTGCAATAAGTTCAACAGCCATCTTTTCAACCGAACTATAGAGCTTATAATCTTCTTCTCTTCCTTTTTCAACAGCAAGCTTTTCAACAAAACTCTTAAATATTGTTGCTCTTGGATCTGAGATGGAATAAACAGCATGTCCCATTCCATATATGAGTCCTTTTTTATCAAAGGCTTTCTTATCAACAACATTACTTAAATACTTCTTAACTTCACCTTCATCATGCCAGTCAGCTGTATTCTCTTTAAGGTCTTTTATCATCTCAACAACTTTGATATTGGCACCGCCGTGCTTTGGTCCCTTAAGAGAAGAAAGTGCAGCCGCTATTACGGAATATGTGTCGGAACCTGCAGATGATACAAGTCTTGTAGTAAATGTTGAATTGTTACCACCGCCATGTTCCATATGAAGAACAAGTGCAAGATCCAAAACTCTGGCTTCAAGGTCCGAATATTTTTTGTCCGGTCTTAACATGAGTAGTATATTTTCCGCAGGCGAAAGATTAGGATCCGGTCTGTGAATATAAAAGCTTCCATTACACTCATAGTGATTATATGCATGATATCCATACACGGCCAGCATTGGAAATACACTTATAAGCGACATACACTGTCTTAAAATATTACTAATTGAATTATCCGCAATCTTATCATCATACGACGCAAGAGTAAGAACACTCTTAGTCATTGAATTCATTATGTCCTTGCTTGGCGCCTTCATAATAACATCACGGGTAAAATTAGTAGGAAGAACCATCAACTGCCCTAACACATGGCTAAATCTTTCAAGCTCATCTTTATTCGGGAGATTATCAAAAAGAAGCAAGTATGCAATCTCATTAAATCCAAAATGCTTATTAGAAAAACCTTCTACAAGTTCTTCAATTCTGTATCCTCTGTACCAAAGCTTTCCATCACACGGAATCTTCTTATCGTCCACTGTCTCAAAGGCTTCGATTTTGGAAATGTTGGTTATTCCCGATAAAACACCGTTACCGTTCTTATCTCTAAGTCCTCTTTTTATTCCAAGTTCATCATAAAGTCTCGGATCTACCTTTTCCACATCTGAACACAACGCACCATATTCTTTAACATACTTTGCTATGCTCTCTTTTTTTTGTTCCTTTGCAATAATCTTTTCGCTCCTTGAAGTCATTTTATTCTCCTTTCTTTTCAAAAAAATCCCTCTCTATTTCTTATCTGCACCCTGATTTAAATCCAGGCATAATGCCTTATTGATATTATCAATAATTCTTGATGAAATATTTTTGAGTTCTTCAACTTCCCTGCTGCTTATTCCCTGAAAAATAATATCTGACATCTTAAAACGCACCTGTGCCATCTTGTTAATAATATCAAGTGCATCATCTGTCAATCTTATAATATGTTTACGATGATCCTTTTCATCAGGAATAAAAATAATATATCCCTGCTTTTTAAGACTTTCCGTCACACTTGAAACGTGTGCCTTTGATATAGAACTTTTCTCCACTAAAGTCTTAGCAGTACAGTTCTCATCACACAGACTTATCATATACAAAAGATATACTTCTATCCTCTTAAGTCTGTATTCTTCCATAATCTCGCCAAACTGTTTTTCATATAAATGTCTGTATTGTTGACCAAACAACAATGGTTCTAATTCGTCATCCATGTCCTTGAACCTCGCTCCCTCATTTAGTTCATCACTGAACTATTTTAACATTTTACCCCCTGTTTGTCAATTATCTTACCATTTTTTAATGATTTTATAACTAAAAAAGGAAAAACCGCCCTTTTTTACCTAATGTAAAAAATAGCGGTTTTACAATCATGATTTTTTTTGTTTTTTCCAGATTCCATCCTCTTTAACTTTATCCCATTTTACGGCCAGAATCTTTGTCGGCTTATTATTATATCGCACATCTTCTTCTACAATGTATCTGTTCTTCATAAGATAATCAAGCGCCGTCTGTATTCTTTCTCCCGGCACCCCCTGGTATGCCGATACATTTGAAATTGTCTTTCTGTATGTGGCTGTCTTCCCTTTCTTTTGAAGAATTTTCAAACTCACAAATATCATGTCAAAGTATACAGCCATTTCCTGTTCGGTACGTGGCATCTCGACATAAGCATTTGCCGACGAACGAAGCCTTGAACTAAAGGAATGTCTCACTCCGTATACATATACTTTCTTTTTAATCTCTCTTAAATATTTTATTACCAAATCAAAGTGTCCGTCCCCGGTAAATATAATAAACACATCCGGGCTGTCCGTTTTAGCAGCTTCACGATAAATGGCATCAAGAATTATGAAATCAGTAAAATCTTTATCTACTCCCTCTTTCATACTTGCAGTATGTACAACTGTACTATCTTTTATTTTCTCTATTCGAAGCAACTCATCTTTTATATATTTCTCGCTAAAATTTCCAAAGAACTTCAAAACCTTTACTTCAAATTCTTCACTGATTTCCTCATACCATTCTAAAATATTAGGCTTTAATTTAAAGAAATTATTATATCCGTAATACCAATGTTCATAGTCTACAAATACAGCTGCCGTCTGTTTGGTACCTGAAACATTTTTCTCTTTCTTTTCCTGTGGAGTAACATTCTTTTTTGATCCTCCAAAAAGTTTGAACACATCTTCACCTCCTTTTCTTTTTTCTCCCTTTAATCTTCATCCCATATATGCATCACCCGGATAATTAATGACTGCTTTTTTCCTGTCGTCTATCATTTCTTCTGTATGAATTGTTCTTCTCAAACCTTGAATTGTTCTTCTTGAAGCCTTTCTTCTCCGACAGAACATAATCCCCGTTCTTTTTTTCTTTTCTACGCTCCTCTTTATGTCGTTCCTTATCCTCTTTAAACCTCTCGTCTCTGTATCTTTTCTCCCTGACTTTATCATCTTTGTTTTTATATTCAAAATCGCCATGCTTTGGAGATAACTTTGCAGACTTTCCATCCTGAGCAAAGCCGATTTTGTCTATCTGGTATTTTGAGCCCTGATTCTTAGCTCCACTTTGTCTGACTGGCATATCAGCCTCATATTCAAATGTCACGGTTGTATATGAATAATCCTTTGGCAAAGCATTCTCTTCATCCGAATGATTGGAGTTATTCTTTGTAACATCATCTGATTCACTCTTGTATGAACGCCATTTTTCATATGCGTATCTTATGTTAGTCATCTTCTCCAAAACCTTTTCGGTTGTATCAGTCTTTTGAATAATAAAATATACCTTATTGTTGTACTGAAAATAGTATTTAATATTTGACTTGGTACACGTACCAAGAACAAACCTTATATCCTTCATAGATAACCTCTCTCCCGGCACATATAAAGCTAAATCATCTGTATTGCCGTAGCAACATCTACTCCGTCTTTTATTACCGGTCTTCTTAAAATAATCAATTCAATATGAGTTCTTTTTGCAGCCGCCGCTTTTTGTGCAAGACCGCCCTCAGCACCAGTATCCTTTGTAACAAAATACTTGATATTGTATCTTCTTATCATCTGTATATTCTGGTCTACATCAAACACGCCCTTATCAAAAATAAAATGTTCCTTTACAAAACCTTTTTGTTCAAGAGAATTAACCATACTGTTAATCATGACCATTCTCGCATATATTCTTCCTGAAAAATTATTAATTCCAGCAAACTTCTCTACATCATTATTGCCGACTGTCAACATGATATTACCGTGCTTTGTATTAAGATAATTGCTTATCTCTTCATATGTATCAAAATACACGGCATCCTCTATTTCTTCTCTCTCATCATCAATACAGATAAGTGAAACATTGCAATTCTCTTCTCTTGCAAGAAATACACCTTCATCTATTACCTTGCTCTCACGGACTTCATAAGGCATCGTAGCGTCAATAACCTTATCAACTCCGTTTTTTACAATAAAATCAGCAATCTTTCTGCTGCTCATCTTATCTACTATTACCTTAAAATTATTCGTATCTTCAGGAAGTATCATTTTATTAAACTGACTGCTAACACAAACGGTACCATCGATATTATTATTGTAAATATAATTAGCCAGCTCATTACCATGAGCACTGCCACTAAAAAGTAAAACCATATTATTCTCCTTGCCTTTTAATAACTTGAATCTGCCCATTTACCCCTGGGCAGAAATTGAATATATACCTTTATTATTATATCAGAATATCAGTATGTGTCCATAACAAATTAACTACGGCCGGCCATAACTTTCTCTATTGCCGCAATGGCAGCAACTGCGCCATCCGAAGCAGCTGTTGTTAATTGTCTGACATTTTTGGTTCTGCAGTCACCTGCCACAAATATTCCTTCGGCAGAAGTAAGACAATTCTCATCAGCGATAATATATCCCGCATCATCCATATCCACGGTTCCCTCAAATATTTCATTTGACGGAATCTGCCCTATAGCCATAAATATGCCTTTAACATCAAGTTCATAACTATTGCCATCAACTTTATCATTAATGACAACGCTACTTACCTTTCCGTTCTCATCTGCCTTTATGCTATTAAGAACACAGTTTGGATGGAATATCACATTATCACTTTCAAGTACCGTATCAGCCATTGTTCCTGTAGCACGAAGCGTATCTCTTCTGTGAACCAGATGAACCTTATTGCAATAATTAGATAAAAACATCGCATCTGCAACGGCAGTATTGCCACCACCGAACACTACAACATCTTTTCCCTTATAAAATGCACCGTCACATGTAGCGCAATATGAAAGTCCTTTTCCTTCAAAAGACAATGCGCCCGGAACATCCGGCTTTCTGTGAACAAGTCCCGTAGCTATAATAACCGTATGAGTCTCGAATTCCTCTTTTGCTGTTATTACCTTCCATTCGAATCCGCTGTTCTCGCTTCGCTCAACTTTTAAAACTTTTTTGGTTAAAATCTGTGCTCCAAGAGATTTTGTCTGATTATACAGATTGGTTGAATACTCAAATCCGGAAATACTTTGTATGCCCGGATAATTCTCAATTTTGGGACTATTAACAATCTGTCCGCCATACATATTGCCTTCTAAAACCAGTGTCTTCATATTAGCTCTGGCACAGTATATTCCGGCAGAAAGACCTGCTGTTCCCGCACCAATAATTACAACATCGTACATACTGTCATCCTCCCTGTAATCAAGAATATTTATCTGCACATATCTTCAAGAACATCAGGGGATGCAAATCCCTCATGTCTGACTTTCACTTCACCTTTTTCAAAAAGAATGACCGTCGGAACTGCCATAATATCGTACTGTTCGCAAAGTTCCTGATTCTCATCCGTCTCCACTTTAACTACCTTAATCTCGTCATGTGTATCGGCAAATTCCTCGATTACCGGCCCAAGCATCTGACATGGTCCGCACCATGTAGCATAAAAATCTACAAGTACAGGTTTATCACATTCTTTAACTTCACTTGCCCAGTCATCCTGATTTATATGTTTAACCGCCATACTGCACCTCCATTTATAATACATTAGAATGTCCAAAGTAATTAGTTTTATGATAGCATATAAAAAAATGCTTGTCTATCGACTCTTACCTACAGTTTAATTATAAATTTTTTTAATTTTTTATGTAAGAATCATTTGACACTCACATATAATCTAATAAAAAAATGAGTTGTTTTATGAAAAAATTCTTATTAGTTCTACCTTTGCTTGGAGGATTTGTTTCTTATATTCTTGTAAGAGATAATATCGATATTTACAACACCATCTCAAAACCGCCTTTTGCACCGCCGGGCATCGTCTTTTCAATCGTATGGACGGTTTTGTACCTTCTTATGGGAGTCTCATCATACATTGTCGCCACAAGCAATTCTCCATACAAAAAAGCGGCGATTAACGTATACCTGCTCTCACTGATTTTAAATTTCATATGGAGCCCGGTATTTTTTAATCACCGCTCATTTCTACTGTCTCTTTTGATTATTGTACTTCTTATCATTCTCGTTCTTGGAACAATAAGAATATATGACAAAATCAGCCGCCTAGCCGCCGCACTTATGATACCGTATCTGATATGGCTCTTTGTCGCCTTCTATCTGAATGCCGGCATTATTGTATTTAACTAAGCAAGTGCTGCCGTAATGATTGCCATTGAATATACTTCTCCTGCATTACAGCCTCTTGAAAGGTCATTGATAGGAGCATTAAGTCCTAAAAGAATTGGTCCGTATGCTTCGAAGTTACCCATTCTCTGTGCAATCTTGTAACCAATATTACCTGCATTAATGTCAGGGAATATAAATGTGTTAGCATGTCCTGCCACTTCCGACTGCGGACATTTTGTTCTTGCCACTCTTGGTGATACAGCCGCATCAAACTGTAATTCTCCCTCGATAGGAAGTTCAGGATGTGCAACCTTTGTCTTAGCAGCAGCATTTCTCATCTTATCTACTGTATCACCTTTACCCGAACCAAGAGTTGAGTAGCTAAGGAATGCAACCATAGGGTCGATACCGAATACTCTTGCACAGCTTGCTGTCTCTGCCGCAATCTCAACAAGATCATCTTCTGATGGCGTTATGTTAATAGCACAGTCACCCATTGCTATAACTTCATTATCACCTGTTGCTCCCGGTCTGACAAGAATAAAGCATGATGAAACAATCTTGTTACCCGGCTTTGTCTTAATAATCTGAAGTGCCGGTCTTACTGTATCTGCAGTTGAATATGTTGCTCCACCAAGCAACGCATCAGCAACACCGATTTTAACAAGCATTGTTCCAAAATAATTAGCCTGTGAAAGCATCTTGGCAGCTTCTTCTCTTGTAAGACCTTTGTTCTTTCTTATCTCACAGAGCATATCAATCATCTCATCCATTCTCTCGTAGTTATCAGGGTCAATGATCTGTGCACCGCGTATATTGAATCCTGCGTCAGATGCAACTGCATAAATCTCTTCAGGCTTACCTACAAGAATAGGCTCAAGAAAGTTACTTGCTAAAAGTCTTGATGAAGCCTCAAGGATTCTAGGATCCGTTCCTTCTGTAAATACTATTTTTTTAGGGTTTTTCTTAAGAATATCAATCAGAGTTCCAAAACCAAACATTATATTTACCTCGATTCATTTTTAATCTCTAATATAAATATAACCTTTTTTCTGACAAAAACAATAGTTTTAGGCGGCAAAAAAAATAGTCTTTAATTTTGTACAATCTTTGTGCAGTCTCTGATTAATCATTTTCCTGTAACTTGCAGCTAATTACAGATATTTCTCAAGGGCCATCATAAAATTCTCTTCTTCCCTTACAAGTCGCTTTGCAAGTTCCATACTCTCATTTGATGCGCATGGGTACTGGTTCATATAACCTGACAGTGACTGTATACCCATATTGCATCCATCCATAAGCATACCGGCAATCTTTGAATTATCCGCACCTGCCATAAGCTTAATCTGTGTTCCCATATGCGCCATAGCCGACGATATTTTATTTGGATCCTTTTCATCCTCACAGTACTTGTTCAACATCACATGACACTCATCGCCTATCTTTACATGTTCCTTATTGGAACGGTGTATAAGCTCTTTGAGATTATCATCTTTAACATACTCAAGTACCTGCTCCATACTGTTAGTCGCTGATTTACATCCTGAATTAACCTCTTTCAATAAAAATATTGTCTCTTCCTTGTCTGACTTACAATTACTCATAACTACCTCCAAATAATATGTTTTCACAAGATAGTATCTGCTTTTTTCATTTGTTTATGCATTTTATAAAAAAAAGGCAGACAACTATCTGTTGTCCACCTTTTCCGGATACATATCATGATTAAATAACCTGTCTGTTGCCATCTTCTCATATACAGTACCCTTTTTACCGTAATTGCAGTAAGGGTCAATTGATATTCCGCCTCTTGGGGTAAATTTTCCCCAAACCTCAATATATTTTGGATCCATAAGTTTAATAAGATCCTTCATAATGATGTTTACACAATCCTCGTGAAAATCGCCGTGATTTCTGAAACTGAAAAGATACAGTTTCAATGATTTGCTCTCAACCATTCTCTCTCCCGGAATGTATGAGATGGTTATCGTAGCAAAATCAGGCTGCCCCGTAATCGGACAAAGGCTTGTAAACTCCGGACAATTAAACTTGACAAAATAGTCGTTGTCCGGATGTTTGTTTTCAAAAGTTTCAAGCACCGAAGGACAATAGTCATCAGGGTACTTTGTCTGTTTATTACCAAGCAGGGTCATTCCTTCATTTTCTCTGTTCATCGTCATCCTCCTATTCAATATCCGTTATTCCGTTTGCAAGAAATGCTTTCTTTCTGTCTATGCAGGTTGCGCACACACCGCAAGGTCTGTCTCCTCCCTCATAGCAGCTCCATGTCATCTCATAAGGTACTTTAAGCTTTAATCCAAGCTTTACAACATCCGCTTTATTCCACTTAACAAAAGGTGCAATTATTCTTAGTTTCTTACCGCTTCCAAGATATATTGCCTCATTCATTGCGTTATTAAAATCCACACTGCAGTCAGGATATGCATTACCTGCCGCATCATCTGCGTGGGCACCGTAATAAATCACGTTACAGTCTTTTGACAACGCAATACTTGCAGCGCTTGAAAGAAAAAGGCCGTTTCGAAAAGGTACATATGTAGACACCGGATCTCCGCCTGTCTTTTCAAGCTGCTTATCATAGGACTCCTTTGGAATATCTTTATCTGAATGAGCAAGCAGTGAACAATCACTGTATTCAAATATTTTTGCAAGGTCCAAAAACAGATGCTCAACCTTATAATATTTTGCAATATCTATTGACTTTTCAATCTCTTTACTGTGTTTTTGACCGTATCCTACCGAAAGTGCAATTACATTGTCTGCCCCGTACTCGTCTACCGCCATGGCAAGACATGTTGTGGAATCAACGCCACCGCTGAATAATACCAATGCTTTCATAGCCAAACCTCCCTTTTACCTTTCCATGCGTTCCACAAGTTCAGGCTTTTCTAAAAACTGTCCTCTCAAAGTATATGTCTTAGTTGTTGCCTGTGACTTCTTTATCCCCCTTGCGCTCATGCAACTGTGTGTTCCTTCGATTATTACAGCCACATCATCGCTTCCTATAATCTCTGTCATTACATCAGCAATATCACTTCCGATTCTCTCCTGAAGCTGAAGTCTTTTAGCTACCATATCCGCAATTCTTGATATCTTACTAAGCCCAATTACCCTTCCTCTTGGAATGTATGCAACTGAAACTTTCATATCATACATCAGCGCAAGATGATGCTCGCAATAGCTGAATACATCGATATCCTTAACGATAACCATATCTTTGTATTCGCTTCCTTTATGTTCAAATGTCTTATTAAACATCTGTGCTATCTCATGATTGGAGTAATTCATACCCTCAAAAACTTCCTGGTACATACGAGCCACACGCTCAGGAGTATCAATCAGTCCCTCTCTGTCCGGGTCATCACCGAGTGCAACAAGTATTCCCCTGACATGTTCCTTTATTGCCTGTGTATCTATCATCTTATTCACCTTCCTGATTTTTCGAATTTTTGTTTTACACGCCTCTTTTATCCGGATCCCATATAATTTTATGAAGCTGCAACTGCATTCTCACATTATTCATAACTTTTTTCTTCATAAACTCAACAATGTCTTTAGGATCTATTTTGCCAAACACCGGACTTAACAATACATTGCATTTTGAATCCAGATTAAACTGTCTTATAATCTCCAATGCTCTTTCAAGATCATCCTCACCTGACACTACAAATTTAACTGTATCATTTTCGTTAAGAACAGAAAAATTAGAGGTCTTCATATGTTCCTGCATGCCGCTTCCTGCCAGTTTATAATCCATTGTAAATGATGGTCTTTTTACGATACCTGCAAACGCAGTTAAATCAATGCTTCCGTTAGTCTCAATCTCCACATCAATATCCTTATCTTTTGCAAACACTTCTAACAGACTTCTCACATTATTATTAAGCAGTGGCTCGCCGCCGGTAAGAGTAACATTCTTTATTCCGGTTTCTTTTACCCTGTCATAAATCTCATCCGCTGTCATAAGCGTACAAGGAATATCTGCTTTATTAGCCCATGAAGTATCACAGTAACTGCATGATAAATTACATCCTGCAAGTCTTACAAACACCGAAAGCTCTCCTGCTTTCATTCCTTCCCCGTTGATACTCTCAAATATCTCCGCCACCTTGAATTTATCCATCAGGCTTAATTCCTTTCTCTTTTACTGCTCACTGTATGAAGCACAGTTGTTAGGTGTTTCATACACATCCACGTTCTTTACCGTGTAACCTTTTTTCTTCATCTCGTTATAAAAATATACTGCAAGGTTTTCTGCAGTCGGGCGAAAATCAAGTGGAACCATCTCAAAACCTTCATCACCAAGTGCCGCAATTGTGGCAGGCTTAAGTGTTCCTTTCTCATACATAAATTTATGATCAAAAACATCTGTAAGCGATTTTAAATCATTTTTCAAAATTGAAAAATCAGTACACATTCCTCTGTGTTGCTCATTTTCGCACAGCTGTTCACAACAGATTGTAACCTCAACCTTCCACCTGTGACCGTGAAGATTAGAGCATTTTCCCTGATATCCTGATAAAAAATGTGCTGCATCAAAGCTTTCGCTTGTCTTAATAGAATACATAACTCTTTCCTTTCACCCATCCTGAATGCAAATAAAAAAGAACACACCGGACCTGGTCACCTTATGTGTTCTGTCAGTCCTGGTTTTGTTTAGGGACAGGATGGTACTAATGAACTGTCCTATTTAATCTTTTAACTAAGCTAGTCTATCATTATCAATGCAAGAATTCAAGTATGTTTTTAACAAAATCATATTTTTCTTTGATCTCATTAAGTGTATCATCGCTCACCGTATCCTGTGGCTTTTTTACATGCACATCATCGTTAAACTCATAATATCCAAACATCTCAAATCTCATTGTGTTACTTACAACAGATATATACATGACTTTCTCATCAGGTCTTATTCCCTTTGGAATTCCAAATATAACATCCTTATTTTCATCTTCAAGATAAATGTGATAAAAATCATACTCAGATACATCAATGCTTGTATGATAATCTTTTGGCGGGTCACAAGGCATAAAATGTATCGCCTCTTTTATTATCTTTTCCCAGTCAATTTTTATCTCATTAACATTGATACCAAAAAGTTCCTTAAGCTGTTTCACTGTAATATAACAATCATCCATATCTGAGATATGTTCATATATTTTAGTTCTCTTTTTCTTATCTATTCTCCCTATCATGTAAGTTATGATATCTTTTAGATTTATAAAAATATTCCCTTTTTCTTTATAAAATGTAATATAAGGATCATAACTATCCCCGTTGTAAAAACTTCCTTTATACTTCTTGCCATCCCTGTCAATTATGGCAAATCCGTCACTGCCTTTTCCCAAAGACTTAATAAAACCTTCCTCTTCATCATTATCAAGTGTATTAAAATCGACATGGTACTCAAACACAACATGACCTTTGTGCTTATATATTTCTCTTGCCATAATCATCGGACGAAGTTTAATGTGGTATAGATATGACATAAAAATGAGCAGTACAAAGAATACCCCGATTATAATCAAGGCTTTTTTCTTACCTTTCATTTTTTTATGTCCTTTTATACCTTTTGCCATCTAATTAAATTCCTTCCTTGAAAATTCAATTCTAAGCATTATCGCACACATAATAAATGCCGTAATATCCGCTACCGGTCCCGAATAAAGAATTCCGTCTATACCAAAGAACAACGGAAGTATAAGAATCAATGGTATAAACAAAAGTATCTGACGTATAAGCGACAGAAAAACACCTTTTATCGGTTTGCCAATTGCCGTAAATACATTAGATGCAATCGGCTGTAAAAAGTTCAGGAATGTAAACAGTAAGAACACTCTGAAATAACTTATTGCAAACTTAAAATACATATCCGAACCGTTACCAAAAAGACTGATTATCTTTCTTGGGAACACCTGAAAAATCACAAATGCAGCAACCGCCATCACCGCGCCGACTTTCACTGTCAGCCTGTACGCTTCCTTAACCCTCTTGTAATTACCTGCACCGTAGTTAAAGCTTACTATAGGCTGCAGACCTTGTGATATTCCGATTATAAATGCCATAAAAATCATATTTACCTTAGAAATGATTCCCGCACAGGCTATCGGAATGGATTCTCCGTAATTACTCAGAGCCCCGTAGTGCTTAAGTGACTTGTTCATTATAATCTGTACTATCATCATCGCTAACTGGTTAAAACATGGTGCAATTCCAAGCGATGTAATTCTTCCGACTATACCGGCTTTCAATTTGAAATGTGAAAGACTAAGTTTAACGCTCTTAAATTTGTTCAGGTATGAAAGAACAATTATTGCCGACACTGCCTGTCCGATAACTGTCGCCAAAGCCGCACCTTTCATTCCCCATTCAAATCCAAAAACAAACAATGCATCCAAAACAGTGTTAACAATGGCTCCCGCCATGTTGCATACCATTGCCATCCTCGGACTTCCGTCCGCTCTTACTATATGTCCGCCTCCCGTAGCAAATATCAGGAACGGAAAACCTATCGCCGTAATGTTAGTATAATCAACCGCAAGAGGAAGAACATTGTCCGGCGAACCAAAGAAAACAAGCATTGGCTTTAATGTTAACTTTGTAATTAAAGCAAGAATTACACCAAGAAGCACTAACATTGTCATGGTATTACCGGCATAATATGGTGCTCTTTGTGTATCTTTCTGCCCCATAGCCAGATTAAATGATGCAGCTCCACCCACTCCAAATAAAAGTGCGATGGATATGCATGAAATTGATAAAGGAAACGCGATATTGGTAGCCGCATTACCTAAATCACCGATTTTGTTACCGATAAAAAGCTGGTCGACTATATTATATAATGCACTTACCATCATTGATATGACACTTGGCAGTGCAAATTTCCACAAAAGCTTTCCGACTTTTTCGGTTCCTATAAAATTATCCATTTAAAAATTCCTTCTTTTCAATATCTTAAATATTTAACTTATCAATTATCCCAGTTCTCATCCGCACTATATTACCACGATTTACAGCCAAATTTCAATTCAAAAAATTCCGGACGGCAAAATTAATCGCCGTCCGGTTCTGGAAGTAAAATATATATATATTAACTTGCAAGCTGAATTAAAATTATTCTATAGAGTCTGTTCTGTAAATGAACTTAACTCTTGAAGTCTTACCGTCTGCTGCCTGTGAATAGATATTGTAGCTCTTAGCAGCCTCAAGTGTACCTTCAACTCTGTCCATCGCAGGTATAACATCATTGTTGTAAGTATCAACTGCGCCGCCTACTGCCTCATCTGTCAATGTTGCTATTCCTTCGTCAAGCTTTCCGGCACCGTCATCAAGTTTTGCAATACCGTCTTCAAGCTTATCTGTTCCTTCTGATAATGTACCCATCTTGGAATTAAGTTTTCCTGTTCCGTCGCTTAACTGGCTAAGATATGAATCAAACTCTACTGTTCCGTTATATAATTCTTTTGCTCCGCCTCCAAGGTCATTTTTAACCTTTGAATACATTGTTGTAACACCTGCATCAAGCTTGCCTGTTCCGTCTGCAAGCTGCTTAGAACCTGCAAGAAGAGCATTTACTCCAGCCTTTAACTGTGGAATCTTAGAGCAAAGTGCACTAAGTCCGTCTGCAAGCTGTTTTGTTCCTGATGTAAGCTGTGGAATCTTTTTGTTAAGTGCATCAAGTCCCTTTACAAGTGATCCGCTTCCGTTGTCAAGCTTTGTAACACCTGCTTTTAACTTTGTTGCACCGGCATCTAACTGTTCCATTCCGCCTGCCAGTTGCAATGTAGAATCTTTAAGTGATGATGTTCCTGCCTTAAGCTTTGTAAGATTGCCTGAAAGGTCTTTTTCATTCATCTGGGCTATCACTGTTGAAAGTGCCTGATTTGCACCTTTAAGCGCTGCTATATTACCTGAATACTCTGTAACCATTGCAGTAATCTGCTGCTCATTTAACTGTGTTCCTGTTGTTGGATCAACACCGTAAGTCTTGATGTAGGTAACTGCATCTGTAAGTTTCTTTATCTTTGCTTCATTATCAGCTATGCTGTCTGAAATAGACTTTGTCATCTGAGTCATTCCGTCTACAAGTTCTCCCACTCCAGCATCAACTGCATATGCTCCACCTGCAAGAGTTGCCGGTTTACCGCTTGCTGCATCTTTTGCGGCTGTCTTTGCATCAGAACTTCCGACTGCTGTCTTAACCTGATGTATTCCGTCTGCAAGACCTGTCTGCTTCTTTGTTCCGTTAATTCCTTCTGCAAGCTGATCAATACCTGAATCTAACTGTTTTGAACCATTTAAAAGTGCAAGTACTGCTCCTGCCACTGTCTTTGGATTACCACTTGCTGCATCTTTTGCTACAGTCTTTGAATCTGTACTTCCGACTGCCTTAGAAAGTGTATCAGCACCCTGTGAAAGTGCACTCACGCCACCGGCAAGGGTATTTACATCCTTTTCATCACCAACACTCTTTGAAAGAGTATCAATACCATTATTTAATGCCTTTGCGCCATCATCTAGTTTCTTAACACCATTTTTAAGTCCTTCTTCACCTTCAAATGCTGCACTAAGTGTTCCTACACCATCTGATATTGCCTTTGCACCATTTACAACTTTCTTCATGTTGCCGCTAAGCTTTGTTGCGCCGTCATCTATTGCTGCTATTGCATCTATCACAGCCGTAATACCATCTTTATACTCTGTGAATTTGCTTCTAAGTTCGCTTGTTCCGTCTGAAAGTTTTGTTGAACCGTCTTTTAACTGATCCATTGCAGATGTAAGTTCATCTATAACCGAATCAATATCTTCTCTTGTCTTGCTAGTATCAAGGCTTACATCAGATAACAGATCCGCACTTGCCACCGTTACTGTTGTAAGTAATGAAAAGTCCTTAACATCGGCAGTTACTTCTACATAATCAGGAATCTCGATTCCTTTTTCCTCACCTATAACGTTATTTAAATCTTCTTTAAGTCCCGGCATTGCATAACCGATAACAATATTGCCGCCTCCCTGATTGATTACTTTTCCGTTGCTGACCTCAATGTCCGTGAAGCTGTCTGACAAAATCATTCCGGATATCATCGTAAAAGGAACCTTCATATCAACATCTTCGTCGCCAACCTTTGTCATAACCGATGTATTGTTAGTGTAATCAAATCTTATCTTTACACTTCCGCTCTTACCGGCAAGATCAGAAGGATCAATCTCATTACCATCAAGATAATATGTAACCTTAACATCAACAGGAAGTTCTTTGTCTGTAGTTCCCTGATAATATACATCCTCTCCGTCAGTGTTCCATGTTATCGAGTCATCGCCGTTCTTAGTGTAGTCTGCATCTGACTTTACATTTTCAATATCACTTAAATCTGTCTTATCTTCAATGGTCTTTGCACCATCATTGTTAAAAAGATGATCACTTACAATCTTCTTAGTAACATTACCATTAGCATCTGTTATTACATATACCGTCTCGTCTTTATCAACCGGATTTTCAGTAATCTTAACGGCATTCTTAATCTCTTCAATAATCTTATCTTCTGTCTCCTGCTTAGTTTCAGCACTTACAATTACAGGAGTCTGAACCATACCTGCAAAACCGGCACCGCTTATTATTACTGCTGATGTCATAACCATTGATACTATCTTATAAATATTCTTTCTCATATCAAAAACCTCCTAAACATGTGCACCGGCACTGTGTGCGTTCTTAAAATCAACTTTTAATTCCTTATTCCTAAATCCGGCACTGGTATGAATAATAAGCTTATCAAATACCATAAACATTGCCGGAAGTACTAAAGCTACAACAAAGAAACTTATTATTGCACCTCTTGCAAGCATCGAACAAAGTGAACTTATCATATCGATACTTGAGTAAATTCCTACTCCAAATGTTGCCGCAAAGAATGTCATCGCACTTACAAATACAGATTGCATTGAATGTTCAAGTGCTGATGTAACTGCTTCCTTCTTATCAGCGCCATTGTAACGTGCCCTCTTGTATTTATTAGTCATTAAAATTGCGTAATCAACTGTTGCACCAAGCTGTATTGTTCCAATAACGATTGATGATATAAATGGTATCGTTGTTCCTTTATAGAACGGAACCGCCATGTTAATAAAGATTGCAAATTCTATACATGCAACCAGTATTACAGGAAGCGAAACCGATTTAAGTACACATGCGATAATGAAAAATATAAGTAATATCGAAACTGTATTTACCGTCTTGAAATCTTTGTCCGTAATGGTTATAAGATCCTGTGTACAAGGTGCTTCACCTATTACCATTGCTTTGCTGTCGTATTTTCCTACTATAGTTTTAATTGTATCTATCTGATTATTAACCTCATCAGATGCTGTCTTATACTCACTCGTAACAAGAATCAGACTGTACTGTCCGCTTTTAAGTTCTTTTGTAATTTTCTTAGGAATTACATCTGTAGGAATCTGTGTGCCAACCAGACTGTCAAGTCCGGCTGCAAGCTTAACGCCATCCACTCCCTTTATTTCATTTATGAGTGCCGCCGTATCCTTAGTTGACATATCCGCATCAGCTAATACCATATGAGTTACTCCCATATTGAAATCATCCTCAAGATACTGATTAGCCTTTACCGAATCAAGTGTATCAGGAAGTGTTCCTACAAGGTCATAATATACATTATTATGACTGTAACCATAAAAAGCTGGACCTATTATCACAACAAATAACAATATGAAAATGTAGTACTTGTTAGTAACGATTCTTCCAAGTCTACCAAGATCGGGAATGATAGGTTTATGTCTTGTCTTTCTTATTGCTCCGTCAAATGTAAGTATCAGTGCAGGAAGTATTGTTACACATCCTATAACACCAAACACAACACCCTTTGCCATAACAACTCCAAGGTCAAGACCAAGTGTAAATGTCATAAAACACATTGCCACAAATCCGGCGATTGTTGTTATTGAACTTCCCACAACCGAAGAAATCGTATTGGATATCGCATGAGCCATTGCTCTGTTCTTATCGTCATTAAATCTGTCGAGATTCTCGAGGTAACTGTGCCATAAGAATATTGAGTAATCCATTGTAACTGCAAGCTGAAGCACTGCTGCAAGAGCCTGTGTTATAAATGAGATTTCACCGCTGATGAAATTCGTTCCAAGGTTATATACAATTGCCATTCCAATGCTTATAAGGAAGAACACCGGAATAAGAAATGAATCCATCGTTAGTGAAAGTATAATCAGTGAAAGACCTGCTGCAATTACTACATACATTATTGCTTCACTGTTACATATAACTTTAATGTCCTCAACAACTGCCGACATTCCTGAAAGAAGACATCTCTTATCGGTAACTTCCCTGATATCTTCTATTGCCTTAAGTGTCTCATCTGCAGATGATGCCGTATCAAATGTAATCATCATTATTGTCTTACTGCCGTCTGCACTTACAAGAGCATTTCTTATATCATCCGGAAATGCATCAAGAGGAACTGTAAGATCTGTAACTGAGCCGTACCATACAACATCCTTTACATGATCGATGTCCTTAATGGTATTTTCAAGTTTTACAATCTCTTTCTCTGGCATGTCATCAATGACCGCGACGGAGAATGCACCCGTACCAAACTCATCAACAAGTATGTCCTGTCCTTTCATCGTATCAATATCTTTTGGAAGATATGATAAGATATCATAATTAATTCTTGTGTTGAAAAAAATCAGCCCTGCCGGAATAAGCATCAAAATGCTTATCAACAAAATCGGTATTCTGAATTTTACGATTTTTTTTGCAAGCTTAATCATATTTTGCCTCCATTCATCAAACGAAAATGACCAGCGTTCATTTTTCTTTGAATATGGTATATCATAAAAATGACCGTTAGTCAATATTTATTTTTAAAAAATAAAAAAATGACCAAAATCATTAACTAAGTAATAATTTTAGTCATTCTTATTCTTATCAATATGATTATTTTGCATCTCTATCATGTCCGCATGCGCATGTTCCTGAATATTTCGGATTTAACCTTCCGCATTCGCTGCACTGCCATCCGCCTTCTTCTTCATTAAGTGCAAGCTTCTTAACATTGGTTTTTCCACACTGGCAGACATCAACACTGCCACTGTTCATTCTTTTGCAGAAAGTACATTCCCATTCATTCTCAAGTTCCTGCTTTCCTGCTTCTTCTGCTTTCTTTTTTTCAAGCATTTTTTCAAACATTCTGCTGCTTGGCCATATGAATATATCTATAAAATAATTTCTCTCATCCTTTATTCTTTGAGCAGTTTCCCAAAAACTGATATCAAACCCTTGTTGTGCAAATTTCTTTTGTACTGCCTGGACATATGCTCTCCACTTAATATATGGATAAACAACCAATTCAAACGGCACCCAAATAATAGCCAATATATAAGCATCCAATATATAAGCATAAATTTCTTCTGCTGAAATATAATAAATGGAAAAACAAAACAACATGTTCACAATCCCGTATATCCATCCACGCAAGCTTAACATATTAACTATCTCAGAAAATGTTATCACTGTTAATGCTAAGCTATATATAATTGCAACTATCGACTCTATCATCAATACAGCATATAAAATCTCTAAAATATCCATCAGATAATCTCCTCCTGTCAGTTACATCATTTTTCATCAATTAGTTTTAGTATGTCTGCAAGTTCATCTTCATCAATATGAGTGTAATCCGAAAGCTCCTTCATACTAGGAATGCTTCCGTTTTGCCCTGTAAGATACTGTCTTGCATCATTTATAAGATTCACCTTTCCAACAACTGCATTTTCACTGTCCGATAATCCCGTCACCTCGCTTATGTACGCTTTCATTGCATTGTTAATTGCCTCTTTGGTTCTTTCGATAACTTCACATTCTATTCTGTTATCGCATATATTACCAAGTTCAACAAACATTCCCATATTGCCTTCCTGAATAACGTCCTCTATGCTGTACTTTTCAGATAAATGCAGCTTTGCCATCTCGTATACACTTGGAAGCATGTGCTCTGACAGGCTTTTGATTACAGATGAATCCCCCTGAATCAGTGACTCACACATCTGACTAACCTGTTCATCAGAATATTTTTTTAGCGAAGCTATCTCTTCCATATACATCTGAAATGTAACCGATGAAGGCAGTAAATCATCATTGTCGTCTGCAGCATTTTCTGTATTCTTAGTGTCTGCTTCCTGATTGTCCGGTTCTTCATGGTCAGAAATCAAATATGTGAATATAGTCTCATTTTGCTCCTTTGTTAACTCAAAATCATTAAAATAAGATAATATTTCTTCTTTAGACAATGTTTTATCAGAAGCCTTTACAATTTCCAAAACCTCTCTTAGTACCTGGGTGAATTCTGTTCTGTTATCCATATCAAATTTCCATACCTTTCTGTAAACACAATCTGCTCATTATTAATAGAATAAATTTCCCTGCCTCATTACAAGAGTTCTAAGGCAGGGATTATTAATTTCCTATTATATTCATTTAATCATCAAAAAATTAGTGATGGAAGAGTCTGAGTCCTGTAAAGCACATTGCAATACCATGCTTATCACAAGCTTCAATTACATCATTATCTCTTATAGATCCACCAGGCTGTGCAATATACTTAACACCGCTTCTGAAAGCTCTCTCTACGTTGTCGCTGAATGGGAAGAATGCATCTGAACCACATACAACATCTGTTGCCTTAGCAAGCCATTCCTTCTTCTCTTCCTGTGTAAATACAGCAGGCTTTGAAGTAAATACTTTCTCCCATGCTCCGTCAGCAAGAACATCCATATAATCTTCACCCATGTAAAGGTCAATTGCGTTATCTCTTTCAGCTCTCTTAATTCCCTCTTTGAATGGAAGTGAAAGAACCTGTGGTGACTGACGAAGGAGCCAGTTATCAGCCTTGCTTCCTGCAAGACGTGTACAATGAATTCTTGACTGCTGTCCTGCACCGATACCGATTGCCTGTCCACCCTTAACAAAACATACTGAGTTAGACTGTGTATACTTAAGAGTAATCATTGCGATTGCCATATCAATCTTAGCCTGCTTTGGAATATCCTTATTTGCAGTAACAACATTTGCAAAGAACTCATCATCGATATTAAGTTCATTTCTTCCCTGCTCAAATGTAATTCCAAATACTTCTTTATGCTCGATTGGATTAGGAACATAATCAGGATCAATCTGGATTATTGCATATGTACCCTTCTTCTTTTCCTTTAAAATCTCAAGCGCCTCAGGCTCATATCCCGGTGCGATGATTCCGTCTGAGAATTCTCTCTTGATAAGCTGTGCTGCTGATACATCACATACATCAGAAAGTGCAATGAAATCTCCGTATGAAGACATTCTGTCAGCACCTCTTGCTCTTGCATATGCTGCTGCAAGTGGTGAAAGCTCTCCAAGGTCATCTACCCAGTAAATCTTAGCTTCAACATCTGAAAGAGGCTGACCTACAGCTGCTCCGGCAGGTGATACATGTTTAAATGATGTTGCAGCAGGAAGACCTGTTGCCTTCTTTAATTCCTTAACAAGCTGCCAGCCGTTAAATGCATCAAGGAAGTTGATGTATCCAGGCTTACCGTTTAAAACTTCGATAGGAAGATTGCTTCCATCATTCATAAAAATCTTTGAAGGCTTCTGATTAGGGTTACAGCCATATTTTAATTCTAACTCTGTCATGTCGATTCATTTCTCCTTAATTCAATATTATTTTGTATTTATTATTCTTATCTGTTATTCTTATTTATTCTTGTTAACGATTCTTGTCTCGTATTTTCCTGTCTCAATATCAATGTATCTTACAAATAATGAAACCTTGTTATCTTCATTAAGGCTTTCCCATACAAGCTTTGTAAACTCATCAATATCATCAGATACGCCTACAAGCTTAGGCTCTCCCTCAAAGCTTGGAAGCGGATTGCCGTCATGCATGTATGTATGAATAAAATGAGCTTCTCCCGCAACAGGTGATGTGTAAGCAAATGTGTATCTGTTGCAAGCATCAGGATTACCGTTATTGCTCTTAAGAATTGACATTGCATAATTGTATGTTCCGTTTTCAATATGCATTATTCCTGAAATTCTTGGTGTATAGTTAGGACCATCCGGCTCAAACTCTCTTGTACGAAGTGCCTGCTCAAAAGTCTGCTGCTTATCCATAAGCTCATAAATTGTATCTGTCTGATCACCATTAGTAACGATTGTCTTGTTGCCAAGAACACGTACAGGTGCATAGATAATAAGACTTGGGTCGCTAAGCTTTGAAGGATCAAATGCCTGTGTGCGGATTCCCTCTCCGTCTTCTACAAATACTCTGTTACGGCTGTTCTCGCTTCTTCCCATGATAAAATAAGCTGTTACAGCATGCTTTCCGTCAGGAGTCTTTCCTATAACAATTCCTCTTCCCGGATATGCATTTTCCTTAAGTTCTTTTTCAAGTGATAATTTTTCCATAACGTTCCTTTCTTTGAGATATGCTCACTGTTGTTAACGAGTTATTGATATCAGGCAGATAACTTAACTTTGCCCATAGATTAAAAAAAGCCAATCGCCTGAACGCATTAAAGTTAAATACCCTAGAACGCCCAGGCGGTCGGCTAATATACTTACAAAGTACATCCGTGCACTCCCTTGTAGTTAATTCTACTACGATTATCGCATCCGCCAGTAGTGCACTTACCAGTCTAGATTACAATATTTCATTTCAAAATGCAAGCGAAAGGTGGAACGAGGAACCGTCCCCTGTTTCACTTAGCTGTCGTTACATTATATGTCTTTGACCAGTTACTGTAGAAAGTAATCTTTCCTACCTTTTTGAATGTTCTTATTCTTACATAATATTTTTTATTTCCTGCAAGTTTTGCAATCTTCTTTGAAGAAACCTTTGCACCTGTCACATTTACGGTCTTATTGCCTGATTTAAACTTTGCGTTAGTTGAAAGCTGAATCTGATATCCGCTTATAACACTAGTTGCCATCTTTGCAGTTATTGCAGTCCATTTTGCCGTTATTGCCTTAGATGCTTTGATAAGTTTACTGATACTTGTTCCTTTCGGATTAATATTAAATGTTACTGTCTTATTACCGCTATAGTTGCCTTTAAGCTTTACAGTTACGTTATATCTTCCAACATTCTTTCTTCCTGCTGCATAAGTTACAGTATAATCTGTTCCTTTTTTAAGAACTTTGTTTTTGTATTTAACAGTTACATCAGGTGTTATTGTTTTTCCTGTATATACAAATGATGTTGCTTTTAAGGTAACTACAGGTGCAATCTTCATTGCATTAATCTTAAATGTTTTACTTATGCTGCCGCTAAACTGTCCGATTCCTGTAATCTTTACCGTTGCAGTTCCTACGTTCACATTCTTGCTGTATGTAACCTTATAATCAGTTCCTTCCTTGAGTGTTACTGCACTGTTTGCCACGGTAATTTTTTGCTTTATTGGCTTTCCTGTGTAAGTTTTAGCACTTAGACCGGTGACTTTATATTTAGATATATCACCTTTCTTTATTGCAAATTTTATTGTCTTTTCGCCTGCATAATTACCTTTACCTTTCACTGTTACTGTAGCTTCACCCGGTTTAACATTGTTTTTATAAGTAACAGTGTAATCCTTACCAGTTTTTAATTGTTCATTCTTAAATGACATTACTACATCAGGTGTTAATGCTTTTTTTGTATAATTTAAAGGATTAATCTTATTAACAGTAATATTTTCATCAGTGGAAATATCAACAGGTGTTATCGTAAACTCTTTAATAATTGTTCCTTCGCATCTTCCAATACCATCTATTCTTACCTTTGCCTTACCTGCATTAATATTGTCGATATACTCTATTTTCAGATTACTTTTTTTATCAACAACAACCGAACCATATTTTATTGTTATTACAGGTTCAATAGGCACTGCAGTATATTCTGCTTCTTCTGGTATACCTGTAATATCTATATCATCCTCTGAAAGATTCAGTTTTAATATATTAAAGTAAGCTTTTCTTGTGCCGGTAAAATCACCGAAACCTTCAATAACAACAGCTGCTTTTTGTGTTGTGGTACTTACATCATCAATATTTTCATAACTAATATAATAACCACTTTTTGAAGCGGTCCAGAATCCTTTATCTGCAACACTTAAAGATGTATTTTCAAATTTTACTGTAGGAATATCCGGTCTTCTTCCATGATCATTAAAATAATTAACATCTGCTATTTCTGATACAGTTACTCTCTCATCATTTATGTCAACCGGTGCAATTCTGAAAGTTTTCCTGTAAACACCTGAATATACATCATTGGTACCTTTTATCACTACCTCGGCTACATCATACGCATGTGTGTTATTACTATATCCTTCTATAGTATAATCTTTATTTTCTTCAAGAACCTTACCATCATACATTACTGTAACAGAAGGGGTCAAAGCCTTACCGTTGTATGTACATGCTTCAACATTCACACTGAATTTTTCATCCTCTTCGATATTTACAGCGTCTTCATTTGCGATTATAAATTCAACCGTCTTTTCACCTTCATATATCCCCTTACCTTTTACTGTTACGCTTGCAGTTCCAGGAAGTATATTATCACTGTACGACAATTCGTAATCTGTTCCTTCTTCTAGAACATTATTTAAAAATGTTACCGTTACATCCGGTTCAATCGGCAAGCCGGTAGTTCTAAAAAACGTACCGTTAATTTCCATCTTTTCTTTACTTATATTGCACTTTATATTGTATGTTTTTCCAGCCTCAAACCTATTAACAGTGTTTTCATTTTCGTCTCCATCAAGAATATATCTGACATTGGAATTAAAATTAAAAATGCTTACACTAAAATCATTATCAGATTCATTAGTAATTTTCTTTAAAAATGAATTTGAAAAATTACCATGAAATTTCTTTAAATTCTTAGGAAGGATTAATTCACCCTCAAACTTTGAATAAGAAAAACCATCGCTTGCAACATCTTCAAGGCTCTCAGGTAACACCAACTTTCCATCAAATCCTCTATCATATCTAAATGCTCCTGCACCAATACTTGTAACACCCTCAGGGATAATAAGGTCACCCCTACATCCTATTTCACTTAATGAAAAATTAGGTATTTGAGTAATTCCCGTTGAAATATGTAATGTTCCGGTCATATTCTTACATCCGCCAAAAGCCCATACCCCCATATTGGTAACACTGTCAGGAATTATAAGATCACCCGTAAGATTCTCACACGACATAAACGCACTCCCACCAATTGACACAAGATTTGAAGGCAGCTTTAACTTGCCGTTAAATCCCTTGCATCTGTAGAAAGCATAGTCACCAATACTTGTAACCGAATCAGGAATGTTAATATCTCCTGTAAGCTTATTTAAATCACTAAATGCATATGCTCCAATTGAAGTTATACCTTCCGGGATAACAAGATTACCTTCATAGTTCTTATTGGTATAAACATAATCACCAATTCCGGTAACATTTAATATATTACCATTATCATCTATAGTCGATGGAACTATAAGATCTCCACCATCCCCCTCACCATCATAAGCAAGAATAGTGGCGTTGTTCCCCTCTACCTTTATTGTGTACTCACCAACTTTTTTCACACCATCTTTATATGACAATGTGTATGTTCCCTTACTTACATCCACAGCTTCCTCCCCATTATCATTTCTATAACAATAAATATCAGCATCAGCACCGCTCAAAACTGAGACTTTCACATTACTGCCATTAATAATCTTTGAAAATCTGTTACCTGTAATTAGAATATCTGATTCCATACTTTCCGGAACTTTAAGTGTTCCTTTAAGGCCACAGTTTGCAAAAATGGTATCTTCATAACTACCTGATAGTTTTGTTAACTTTTTTAATTTATCCGGTAATATAATATCATTTTTAATTCCAGTACATCCTTTAAATGAACCTAATCCTATTGTTTCAAGCTGTGATCCTTTCTCAAATGTTACTTTTTCAAGAGATGTACAGCTTTGAAATGACAAAGTGCTAATTGATACAACACTTTTAGGAATTACAAGCTCGCCACCAAGAGATGGACAACGACTAAATCCTGCTATAGTTAACAGCGTATCAGGTAATGTCACTGATGTTATATCCTTACAATCCACAAATCCGTTAATCGCTGTTACTGCTAATTTTTCATCACCTACCATCACATATGACGGAATAACCAGATTCCCGCTAAATGATGTTCCATCCCGATGTCCGGTAATTGTCACTGTTTCACCATCTTGATTAACCCTGTAACCAAATCCATCCGTAGTATATCCGGTTGAATACGCCTGTGCCGCAAAGACACTTACTGCATTAACCGGTATCATACTTGTTACCATTGCAACTGCAAGCACGCATGAAAGTAAACCCTTTTTCATCTTTTTAGTTTTGCTAAACGCCATGTTATATCCTCCTTTTGAAACGGGGGACGGTTCCTCGTTCCACTTTTGGAATTAAGAACCATCCCCTGCTTTATTTCGTTACTGACTTATTATACCATATTCTTAATCAAATGTGAAACAGGGGACGGTTCCTCGTTCCAAAATCCAGGGGTGTTGATGATTCATCATCGACCCTGGCTTTTGGAACGAGGAACCGTCCCCTGTTTCACTAATATTCATCCAGAAAATGATGCTTAACTCCATTTTCTTTATATGCAACAATAGTCTTAAGATTAACATTTTCAACGCTCTTGAAAATGTTATGTGCCACTATTGAATCTTTGCTCTCAAGCTGTGCAATAAGCTGTTTAACTTCCGCACGCTTAGAACCTTTTTCGGTTCCGCCGCAGTTAGCACAATGCTCGGTAAACCTGCATGCACACTGAATAAATGTAAGGTCATTGTAATTCATCCAGTGAATAATATCTCTTTCTCTTATAAGGTAAAGCGGACGTATTAACTCCATTCCTTCAAAATTAGTGCTGTGAAGTTTAGGCATCATTGTCTGAACCTGGCCACCATAAAGCATTCCCATAAGTATCGTCTCTATAACATCATCAAAATGATGTCCAAGAGCAATCTTATTACAACCAAGTTCCTTTGCCTTACTGTAGAGGTATCCTCTTCTCATTCTTGCGCACAGATAACATGGCGAATCTTCAATGTCAGCTACCGTATCAAAAATCTCGGACTCAAAGACAGTAATAGGAACACCTAAAAGCTTTGAATTATCAAGGATTGTCTGATAATTAATCTCATTATATCCCGGATTCATAACAAGATACGTAACTTCAAAATTCTTAATTCCGTGTCTTTCAAGTTCCTGAAAAAGCTTGGCCATAAGCCACGAATCTTTACCACCGGAAATACATACCGCAATCCTGTCTCCGTCTTCCACAAGCTTGTATTCATTAATCGCTTTGGTGAACTTACGCCATATATCTTTCTTAAACTTCTTGATAATGCTCTTCTCTACATCTTTACATCGGGTATTAATCTGCTCGTTGTCACCCATAAGGTTGGTAAGAACATATCTTCTGTACGATACATATCCGCCCTGCACACTTTTTATATCAAAGCGGTCCTTGTATTCATAGGCTATATCATCGCTGCGCACACCCGTATAACATATAAGATATATAGGTCTGTCTGTAGGAAGTTCATTGACGTGTTTGTCAAAATCCTCCCAATATATATTAATTGCCCCATCATAAGTTGCTTTCGCGTAATCCTCTGCTTTACGCACATCAATCACAAGCTTATTGCGGGTGTCGTTAATCATTTCTTCAATTGAACAAGTAATCATGCTGTATACTCCAAAAATTAAATACTATACTGGTTAGATGTTTCTTTTTCCCACTCAACCATATCGGCAAGTGTAATATTATCAACTACATTATTGATAGCTTCGTTCATCTTTTCCCAGATTCGTACCGTAACGCATGAAGCTCGCTTTTCACACTCAAAGGCTTCATCACCGATACAGCCTACCGGTGACAAATCGCCTTCAATTAATCTAAGAATGCTTCCAACAGTATACTCGGCAGGATCTTTTCTGAGCATATATCCACCCTGGGCACCTCTGACACTTCTTACATATCCGCCCTTGTTAAGTACAGAAATAATCTGTTCAAGATATTTTTCCGATATCTGCTGTCTCTTAGAAATATCCTTGATACTTATAGGTTCGCCTGTATTGTACACAGCAAGATCTAACATAAGTCTCAATGCATATCTGCCTTTTGTTGAAATCTTCATAAATAATAATCTCCACTTAAATGTAATATCAAATACCTATATATGATACCACACACTTCTTAGTTTGCAAATAAAGGAGTTGATAAATATCTGTCTCCTGAATCCGGAAGAAGTACTACGATGTTCTTACCCTTGTTTTCAGGTCTTGCTGCAAGGATAGCACCAGCCTTAAGAGCAGCACCTGATGAAATACCTACAAGAATTCCCTCTGTTACTGCAAATCTTCTTCCTTCTGTGAAAGCATCCTCATTTTCAATTGCAATTACTTCATCATAGACTGATGTATTTAATACCTCAGGAACAAATCCTGCACCGATACCCTGAATCTTGTGAGCACCTGCTGTTCCCTTTGAAAGAACAGGACTTGTAGCAGGCTCAACTGCAACAACCTTAACATTAGGATTCTGCTCTTTTAAGTACTCGCCGACACCTGTTACAGTTCCGCCTGTACCTACACCGGCAACAAATATATCAACCTTTCCTTCTGTCTGTTCCCAGATCTCTGGACCTGTTGTAGCCTTGTGAACTGCAGGATTTGCAGGGTTGACAAACTGTCCTAAAATGATTCCGCCGTCGATTTCCTTCTCAAGCTCTTCTGCTTTTGCGATAGCACCCTTCATTCCCTTAGCACCTTCTGTAAGAACAAGCTGTGCACCGTATGCCTTAAGGAGATTTCTTCTCTCAACACTCATTGTATCAGGAAGTGTAAGTATAGTTTTATATCCCTTTGCAGTTGCAATGGCTGCAAGACCGATTCCTGTGTTACCGCTTGTAGGTTCAATAATTGTTGCGCCCGGCTTTAACTTTCCGCTCTTTTCAGCCTCTTCAATCATTGCAAGAGCTACTCTGTCCTTAACCGAACCTGCCGGATTAAGGTATTCAAGCTTTGCAAGAAGTGTAGCATCTGTAGCGCCTGCATTCTTTGAATATCTGCTAATTTTTAAAATAGGTGTTCCTCCAACTAACTCAAGTGAACTTTCTTTAATCTTACTCATACGACATTTCCTCCAATTCATTTTAAAATTATAATTATCATCTTTTTATTTTCCCGTATTCCTATTATGTTACTAGGAATTATGTTTTTATTATATTTATGGTGATTTCATTTGTCAACATATTTTTATATTATTTTTTTCCAGGTGAAACGGGGGACGGTTCTTCGTTCCAAATCTTCTTAACACTGTCGCCCTCTATCAGTTTTACAGGTACGCAGACATTAGCCGAAAACTTTGGATTATCAATCATCTTAACCAGTGTTTCCATTGCAACTTTTGCCCTGTACGCATTGTCCTGCCAGACTGATGTAAGTTTTGGAACAACGCACTGGCAAAGCTGACTTCCGTCATAACCGACAATCGAGATATCATCCGGCACTTTTACACCGGCTGCCTTCAAATGATTCATAACCTCTACCGCATAATAATCCGATACCGCAAATATTGCGGTGTATTCTCTAAGCTTCTTCGCATTGTCAGCATAAAAAGCCATTCTCTCATCTTTTTGCATCGGAATCATAAGAAAATCTGCCTTGTATCCAAGTCCCTCGCACAAGCCGTTATACCTTTCTAGATCCATGCACATGTCATTGTCCGCAATACAAAGCACCTTTTTGTGACCCATGTCTTTAAGGTATTGTCCGACCTGTCTTCCGCCATCGTAATCATCTATTGTCACGTTGCTTATTCTTACCGGGCAATCCATAAATCCATCATATACAACAAACGGCACTCGTATGTGGTCCCTAAGGTCCTGATACTCATTTTCACAAAAACTAAGCACTATCATTCCGTCAAGATTCCACATTGACGCAAATTCCACGACGTCCATAATGTTTTTTGTCTTTTTAATCATCATAAAGTAACCGCTTTTTTCTATCTCATCGGAAAGATAATTGATGGCGCTTGAAATAAATGGATCCTGCAAAACACGTCCTTCATATTTTTCATGATTGTTGATAATCACACCGATAATTCTGGAATTATTTCTGGCAAGAAGGGTTGATGCCATGTTGGAAATGTACCCGCTCTCCTCAAGCTTTCTTTCCACTCGTTTTACGGTTTCATCGGAAATCTTTTTTGTTTTTCCATGAAGAACATTGGACACCGTCGCAGTACTTAGTCCAAGCTCATTAGCTATATCTATAATTCTTACCTTTGATTCATCCCACATATTTTATCCTCCAAAAATGAAGTTCATAATCATTTCCCCTAATTAATCGTATTCATCCACTTCCTTCCCCTGAACATATATATCGAAATTATAAGGCGTACGACCTCTTCCTGTGAAAGAATAAAATACACCCACACAATCGGAAGTTTCAATACAAGTCCCGTATATAATCCAAGAGGAACTCCTACCATCCATGTACCAAGTATATCAATAATCATTATGTATTTTGTCCTGCCACCGCTTCGTATTATTCCGCCGCCAAGAATCATATTTGCAACCTTAACCGGCGCAAGAATTGCAAACGCAAACAAAAGACCGGCACCGACATTTCTTACATCATTTCCGACATTATAAAATCCTGTATAGAATTTGCGCACAGACAAAAGAATCAATGACAGGACAATGGAACCTACAAGTCCGTATATGCAAAGCTTTACCGATTCATTATATGCCTTTTCATATTTTTTCTCGCCAAGTCTTTTACCTATAAGGATACCTGCTGCCTGTGAAAGGCCGCTTAGTGCTCCGATAAGAAGTCCCTGGACAGGACCTGTAAGTGACATTCCCGCAAGTTCATTTGTCCCCATATGTCCGTATATAAATGTGTTCACATTCTGCCCCATAGTCCACAAAAGTTCATTGAGTACAATCGGCACAAGAATAACAAGATACTGCACATATCCGGCTCTGTCCATCCTTATATCAAACCTGAATTTGCACAATTTCTTAAATATTACACCCATAATAATGAGCTCAACCGCCTTGGAAATGACACTCGCAAGAGCAGCTCCCTTTACGCCCATTGCCGGTACACCCATTTTACCGAAAATAAAAATCCAATTCAATGCCGTATTTATAATTGCTGAAATACCACTCGCATACAACGGATATTTTGCATGATCAAGGCACCTTACCTGAACAGCCAGTATTGATGACAAACCTGCAAGAGGATAGGCAAGGGCAACAAGTCTTATATACCCTTTAGCCTGTGTAATGACAGCACTGTCATCGCAAAAAACAGACGCAAGCGTTGTCGGCATCAAAAGGCATAAAAATGTTGTCGCAAGTGCTATCATAAGCATTACACACATATTAAGCGACATGCTTACCGATACGGATTTTTCATCCTTTTTTCCTATGTACTGCGACACCTGTATGCCTGCCACGGTAGCTACCGCCCCCATAACAAACGTAAATACGAATCCAGGCTTTCCTCCAATCTCAACAGCTGCAATCTGCGTCTTACCAAGTTGACCGACCATAACCTGATCTATCATCGAAAATGATGATTGAAGCATTGCCTGCAGTGCAACCGGAACTGCTATTTTCATTGATTTGTTAAAAAATGATTTATCCATAAAAAAGACCTCGCCAAATAATGATGTCATATTTTTTCTTCATTATTCGGCAAGGACTTTTATGTGTCAATTGGTTAATGACGTAACCTGCTAACCTGCGGTTAGTATTCACATTTCAATAGAATAAGTTTTAAATCGACTGCTTGCAGGCGCATTTAATGTCTTATTCTATTGAATTCTGCGAAGCAGAAACCGCAAAAATATGAAGAAACCGTCTGCGAAGCAGACAATACGCATGCAAATGCGTGGTTTCTGAATGTTCTTGCGGTAATACGAATTCTAACCCACATCATATCGACCCTGAAATCTTTTCAGCAATTATCCCAATCCTCTCATATGAAATAATATTACAAAGCGCATCTGTAAATTTTCCGTACTTACGGTAAAAGAAATTAAACATAAAATACGCTGCTCTTATGTCCTTGGATTTTGGGCACCGGCGTATGATATTTTTTATACTGTATATATCCTTGTAAATCTTAAGATATCCTCTGTACAATTCCTGACGAGTCATTCCCTTTGGCTTATATACCACATGTGCTGTATTGTATAATGCAAGATTATTGGTTGTAAGCCTGCCTTCGGCCTTCATCTTATTATACAATGCAGTTCCGGGATACGGTGTCAGTATATGCGAAGTAACCGTTTCTATTTTATTTTTCACAATCCAGTCAAGTGTTGCTTTAAATGTCTGTGTTGTATCACCGTCAAGACCGAACACAAAACTTCCGTTAATCATAATTCCTCTGTCATGAATTGCTTTAATTGCCCGCTCATAACTGTCGACACTGTTCTGGACTTTATGCACACCGGTTACAGATTCCGGATTGATACTTTCAAAACCGATAAACAGGCTCTGGCAGCCTGATTGTTTCATCAGATCAAGCATCTCATCGTCATATGCGGCATTTATGGAAATGGCCGCGCTCCACTTTAATTTCATTGGAATAATCACCCGCAGGAATTCTTTGGTCCAACGCGGATTACCGGCAAAATTATCATCAATAAACATTATATGTTTTGAATGAACCGCTTTGATATCTGCAAGTACATCTTCGATATTGCGGTTCACAAAATGACGCTCCTTTGCACTGTTGTAACAAAAATCGCACCGAAACGGGCAGCCCCTGCTTGTATGAACAACATTGCAGTACAGATATTCTCCCTTTTTTAGAAAATCATATGCAGGCGAAACAATCATGTCACTTGAAAGCGGCTTTTGACATCGGTACACCTTTTTTAATTTATTATTTTGAAAATCACTTATTATGTCCGGCCACGTTCCTTCCGCAGCACCAATACAAAGAACATCAAATGCGTCTTCCTGAATCCACTTAGAAGCCGTCGTAACATGAATACCTCCAGCAACTACAATACATCCTTTTTGTCTGAAACGCCTTGCAATCTTAACTGCTCTTGGAAGCGTATCGACAGTAATGGATATTCCCACAATATCAGGTGTATCATCATAATTGATTTTCTGGATATTCTCATTCTCCAGTTCAACATGGTGTTCTTTTCTTACTATGTTAACGATTGTGAGAAGCCCAAGCGGTGGAGCCATATGAAGCTTTATATTAGTATCCATCGGTCGACGTGACATTTTGGGCTGTATTAACTTGATGTTCAGTTTTCTCATACTCATTCTTCTCCCATAAGTTTAACTTTGATATTATTATCAACAGCATATTTGTAAGCTGCCGAATCCTTATTGCATACAATAGTTACATCCGGCATATCAACAAATAATCCCTCACCTCTGTTATCAAAAGATTCAACACTATCTCCTATAACTACTTCCTTAAGATTATGACATTCATTAAAAGCCTCAGACTCAATACGATACACTGTATCCGGAATAATTACTTTTTCAATATAACCATTTTTATAAAAAGCAGATTGTTCAATATAGGTTACTTTATACTCAGTATATGTTTCATTTTCACCTTTCCCTTCGCATACATTTACATACGAAGGTATATTTAACACTGTACTTTGGCTATAACATTCATCTAAAAAACAACTCCCATCACCCTCCTTATAGCGATATATACAATCTGATTCATTATCATAATAAACAGGTTGTCTGCTTTTGTTGGCTTCTTCTACCGCGCTTGTATCATCTGCCTCCATTATTGCATCTCTTTCAATGTCTTTTGTGATTTTATAATAAAACTGCCAACCAGCATACAAATTTGCATAAGTTATTATTGCCATTAACAAATAAATAACAATTCTAATCTTAAATTTTACACCATACTTTTCATCATCTATCCCGTCTGACAACAGTGCCAAAACAAAACTCCATGGCACCAGCGCCGGCATAAATGCCGGAACAAATTTATATGATAACATTATAGCTATAGGGCAAATTATAAATATCTTAATTAAAACTTTTGAAATATAATTCACTGCTTTTTCTCCAATTCTTCCACCTTGACTTTTATGTTATTATCAATTGCATATTGGTAAGCTGCACAATCCTTATTGCATACAACTGTTAATTCTGAAGACTCTCCAAATACATCTTCTCCAAACTCAATAACATTATCTCCGATTACAATCTCATTAAGCCCATTGAGATTTTTAAAAGCTCCGTCCCCTATTCCAACAACTGTATCCGGAATAATAATTTTTTCATAACTGATTTCTTCACCAAAAGCATCCTCTCCAATATATCTTACCGGATATTTTTCCTTCGATAACTCTGAAGGAATGTTTAATTCTTTTACTTTAGTGTTATAAGCTGTTACAATGGTGCAATATTCATTTCCTTCACTATCTTTGTTAACTTTATAAATACATCCCGATTCATCATCATACTGTCTTGCAACTGCATCTAATTCATTTCTGAACTGTGCATTCTCATTTGCTTTATCAACCATAGTTGTATCACTTGCTTCTTCAACAACTCTATCTGCAGTCTGACTTCTGGCTGTGACAATGAATCTTATAAGTTCATTCGCACAAAAAGCAGCAACACTTACCATCAATACCACAAATATTATAATGCTGATAAAATTCATTTTGCTTTTTTGTTTCTTTCCGTTTTTTTCATTATTAATTTCTTTATTCATAGTAAATACCTGCTTTCTCTTTGTTGATAAATTAAAGATATCACAGCAAAACATCGTTGTCAATAATTTTTTATCGTTTCTCAATAATTATTTTCTACCAATTAAATAATTAATCCTGTTGTTCAATATCATCAATTTCATCATACCTTATCTCAAATAAAAATACTGAAACCCCATATCTCATCTCAAATAAATATACTTAAACAAAAAATCTCCAAAGAATTTGTATCTTAATACAAATTCCCTGGAGACCCTCTATTCAGAAACAAAATAATTCAATCAAAAATTACTTTCCAATTTTCACGCTCTTCTTTGCAGACCATGAACTATACACATTCTTACCTGCTATCAGCTTGTAAGTTCTGATCCTCACATAGTATGTCTTGTTTTTTAAAAGTCTCGTGATTACCTTACTTGCATTATTATCACCCTTTACATTTACTAGCTTGTTAGTTCCGCTCTTAAAATTCGATGTTGTAGAATACTGTATCTGGTACCCTGTCACATATGAAAGCTTATTCCATGCTACTGTAATCTTACCTTTTGAAGCATTCTTTGCAGTTGAATTCTTAACCGACTTAAGTGTTGTTGTAGCAGGCTTAACAGTGATTACTACCTTTCTGCTGACGGTCTTATAATATACATTACCTGCTGTTACGGTGATTACAGCCCTTCCTGAATAATTCTTTGCTATAGTTACCTTTCCTGTACTATCAACCTTGATATTCTTGTTGTTAGACTTGTAAGTTATCTTACCACCTGTAGCTTTTGCATTCAGCTTAAATGACTGTGCCTTTGCCGATGCAGTCTTTACGTAAGATGTTGTTGCTATGGTCAGTTTATTATTTTGCTGATATATTTCATAATCGTTACCATTACTAATTGCGTATTGATATGCATATGAATTTTTATAGCAAATAATTTTAATAGGTTCATCTTCATCATTCCACAAATGGAAAGCATATTCGCCTATTTGTGTCACACTGTTTGGTATCTTTATACTTTTTAGACTTGAACATCCCACAAATGCACAATACTCTATTCTTTTTACACTTGAAGGTATATTCACACTAACTAATGATTTACAATCCTCAAACGCATTTTCTTCAATAATTTTCAATCCTGATGCAATTTTTACAGTTTTTAAGCTCGAACAATTAAAAAATGAACGTTTTCCTATAATCTGTGTACTGGCCGGAATATTAATACTTTGCAAATTTGTACACTCATAAAAAGCTTTCTCGCCAATCCTTGTTACACCTTTTGCAATTCTTACAGTTTTTAAATTATCACATTCTGAAAAAGCGCCATTACCAATCTTTCTCACACTTGATGGAATATCAATGCTTTGCAGCTTTTTACACCTTAAGAAAGCATTATCTCCAATTTTTGTCACAGTGGATGGAATTTTTGTTGATCCAAAGCCTTTAACCAAAGTATTGGTTGCTGTTTCTATAATTGCATTACAATTATTCCTGCTGTCATATTTTTTGTTATCTTTATTTACAGTAATGTTTATTAATTGATCACAATATCTGAAAGCCTCTTCACTTATACTTTTAACACCTGCCGGTATCTCTAAAGTCTGTAAACTGTAACAGTCTTCAAAAACACTTCCACCTATAATCTCTACACTTGCAGGCAATTCCACGTTTTTTAGATTCTTACAAAACTCAAATAAATTATTTTCGAGTTTTGTTATTCCTGTAATTATTTACTAATATAAATTTACTAAGAATTAATATGTTTGTCAATATTTTTTTATCGTTATTCAATATTTTTTATTCATTTAATAATAATTATCCTATCTTATCAATATATTTCTGGTCTTAATTCCAACCATTCAAAACTCCCAAACTTTTTTACTGCTCTTCCTCACTACCTAGTCTAGCTCTTGCAATATCATCCTGTGTAAATCCCAACTCGTAAATAGTCTCCTCACTGTAACCTCGATTCAGCATTATTCTAATTATCGCGTTTCTCTCTTCACGTCTTCCTTCACGTCTTCCTTCACGTCTTCCCTCACGTATACCCTCACGTATACCCTCATACCTTATATCCAAACTCAGATTACACATCTCATTCACCTTTCCTTCTGTTTCTTCAAACATCTTAATCCCAAACTCATGCTCTAATATATCTTTTTTCTCTTCTAATGACAACGTTTTGCTATACAGCGCTGCTAATAATTTATGTATTCCTTTTGCCTCTTTTATGTTTTCTTTTGTATCCTTTGGCAATCCTATATTAACTATGTTAAGCTTATCATATCTATAGTTTTCCTCCGGACAGTTACCATATATGTTGGTCTGTAAAAGACTATATTTTGTTATTGTCGACCTGTATTTCTTTTTAGGATTTGTAAATATCCATATGCTTGTTACCTTTTTTAACCCATCATAATCATCCCCCGAATACTCCCTGTTTTTCTGGTCAGTTACCATTCGACACGAACTTACCACCTGTCTGTTTGCTATATCATATCCGGGATTATATTGGTTCTGTATCTCTACATTGGCTATTATCTTTACACTCTTTTCACTTAGTCTGCTTCTATCAGGTGTCCACACAAAAAATCTTATATCCAGTTCTATTCTTCCCCCTCCCGCCTCAGACAATACGGTGCTCATTCCTGTTATCTTAGGCGATAACTTCATCCGGTCACAATCATGTTTTACTTTTGGTTCTCCCTCTATAAGCGGAATTACTTCCTTAGGTGATAATCCCTTATATTCCTCCATTGTCGCAACAAGTATATGTGCCAAGATACTCTTTTGTGCTGTTAAATCCTTGGCGTTATCATCATACCTTGCCTCTAAATCACTTTTTTCCATTGACTCTGCAATGGATGTCTTAACCTTTATACTTATAATTCATCTCCTCCTTTTTTACAAAATAACATTAAACCTTTAGGCTTTCAGTAGCGCCGCAAGACTTTTTAGCTTCGCACATCGCAGTTATAGTTTAATCGTAACACAATCTGAATAATAATGCAACCCATAATTTAAAAAAAATATCTCCAAGTGAAATCTCATAATTGTAAAAATCTCTTGGAGATATTTCATTAATTACTATTCAATACATAATCAGGAAAGCTTCTTTCCAAGGTTGTGAATATCTTAACCAAAGGCTAAGTAAGTCATTTATAAGCCTTTCACCCTAGTGCCACATCCAGCACCATCATCAACGTAAATCCTGTTGAAAAAGCAATTGTTCCAAAGTTAGAGTGAGTTCCTTCTGACATTTCTGGAATCAGTTCTTCAACCACTACATACATCATTGCGCCGGCGGCAAAACTTAAAAGATACGGAAGTGCCGGTACAATAATTCCCGAAAGCATTATTGTTAACAGTGCTGCCACAGGCTCCACTGCCCCTGAGAGCAAACCGTAAATAAATGATTTTGTCTTGCTGTGTCCTTCCAGTGCTAGAGGCATGGATACTATTGCACCCTCTGGAAAATTCTGAATAGCTATTCCGATTGACAAAGCCAAAGCTCCCATCATCGTAATATTTGTATTTCCCGCAATCCATCCGGCAAACACTACCCCAACAGCCATTCCTTCAGGAATATTATGAATTGCCACTGCAAAAACCATCATTGTAGTCCTGTTAAGTCTGCTCTTAACACCCTCTACCGCATTGGTCTGAATGTGAAGATGTGGAGTAATCGAATCAATAACCAATAAGAAAAGTATTCCCAGCCAGAAGCCACAAAAAGCAGGTATAAAAGATAATTTACCCATTTTTTCCGACTGTTCCATCGCAGGAATAATAAGACTCCATACGGAAGCTGCAACCATAACCCCGGCCGCAAATCCTGTAAGCATTTTCTTAACATGTTCCGATAAATCATTTTTCATTATATAGACACACAACGCACCCAAAGTTGTTCCCATAAATGGAATTAAAAGCCCCAATGCAACCATAGTATTCATTTTAATCAGTCCCTTCAGTAAACATTTGGTTAGTTTCTTCTAACTATGTGATATTTCTATTACAATGTCAAGTAGGAATCTCAAATACATGAAGAAAATTTTAGTATATCAGGTAACCTTTGCTCCTTAAAGATTAATTGACTTTATATACAATATTAGGTACACTTATATTATATTTTTTGGGATTTACAATCAGTGTCAGTCCCGGGACGGAGGTTTATAATGGAATTAACACAAGTAGCTAAAGAAAGAAGAAGTGTCCGTGCTTACAAGGCAGGAACAACTATTGAAAAATCGGTTATTGAAGAGATAATTGATTTCACAAAGAATGCTCCATCATGGAAGAATTCACAGACACCTCGTTACTATGCAATCACATCACCTGAAAAGGTTGCTGCAATCAAGGAAAAATGTCTCCCTGAATTCAATGCAAAGAGTTGTGCCGATGCACCTGCTCTTATTGTTACAACATTCGTTAAGACCCGTGCAGGATTCAACAGAGAAGGTGTTGCCGACAACGAACTCGGTGATGAGTGGGGCGCATACGATTTAGGTCTTGCCAATGCTTATCTTATCCTTAAAGCGAAAGAACTTGGTCTTGATTCACTTATCATGGGAATCAGAGACGGACAGGCTTTAAGAAATGAACTTGGAATTGCAGACACTGAGGAAGTCGTTGCAGTTATTTCTCTTGGACAGAGAGCTGACGATCCACAGATGCCTAAGCGTAAAGCTACTGAAGACATACTTAAATTCTTCTAAAAACTCAAAGTCGGAGGACAACTTAATTGCCTCCGACTTTTTTTTCCATAAATCTTAGCCATAATTCTTTGTCGCTAATCCTTGCCATTCTTTACGAATGAAAATCTGAATTTCTCTTTTCCAATCGTAATTCCTTGCCCACCTTTACGAATGAAATTACGGATTTCTATTTTCCGGTCGTAATTTCTTCTCCACCTTTACGAATGAAAATTTGGATTTCTATTTTCCAGTCGTAATTTCTTCCCCACCTTTACGAATGAAATTACGGATTTCTATTTTCCGGTCGTAATTTCTTCCCCACCTTTACGAATGAAAATCTGAATTTCTATTTTCCGGTCGTAATTTCTTCCCCACCTTTACGAATGAAATTACGGATTTCTATTTTTCAGTCGTAATTTCTTCCCCCTCTTTACTAAAATGCACATTGCCTACATGCGCATAAACAATAACATACAAACAAATCCTCAATGCCTCCCCTAGTACAACACCTTAATCACATACGATTCCTTGGCTGCAACATCAATTATGAGATTGCCTGCCACATCTTCATAAAGAACTTCCTGTCCAAATGCTTCTTCAATTCCTTTTACACTTTCCACTCCGAATATATCATACGGAATAATAACCTTTGTATCTTCGTCCTCCATTGAACATATAACAAAGAAAAGTTCATTCATATCAAATCGTGCAAACGCAAACACTTTTCCTTCCTCGCTCATTACGCGGAAGCTTGATGAAAATGCGCTGTTATTCTTCTTAAGATTTGCAAGGGTGTTATAAGTACTGTATGCTCTTTGTGCCGATTCATCCATATTCTCAACACGTTTCCACGGCATAGGATATCTGAACCCTTCGTTAGTCTCGATTCTTCCGTCGATATCGACCTCATCACCATAGTATATACTTGCTGTTCCCGGCAGTGTAAATAACATCACAACTGCTGCCTTTACACTGCTCCAAGGTATCAAAGGATTGTTGTGAAGTCGTGGTGTGTCATGACTTCCGAGAAGATTAAACTGAACCTGTGAAAGTGCATATGGAATCTTGCCAAGATGCTCCTTTATTCTGGCTGACAAAACAGCCGCAGACTGATTAGGTTTTGTTCTTCTTATACTTGTTTCTCGTCCAAGGAGCAAATCATTTTCACCAACAAATTCTCTTACCGGTCTTGCACACCCCGTATAATTCATAGGTGTATCCCATTCATCTCCCTGCAAAAATTCAGCACAGTCGCCCCATTCCTCCGCAACTATATATGCATCATTTTTTGCATCCTTAATACTTGCCGCAAGCGCAGGCCAGACCTCATGATGAAACTGTCCTTCATCACTTCTTGCCATTACATCAGCCACGTCAAATCGCCATCCATCAGTGTTGTAAGGTGGCTTAAGCCATTTTCTAACCAGTGAATCTTCATCTAAGTACAAAACATCTCTAAGCTCTTTTGAAGAGTAGTTAAGCGTAGGAAGAGTTTCAACGCCCC
This sequence comes from uncultured Lachnospiraceae bacterium, assembly GCA_902766825.1. Classification (GTDB taxonomy): domain Bacteria; phylum Bacillota; class Clostridia; order Lachnospirales; family Lachnospiraceae; genus CACXFB01. The sequence goes on along the minus strand of CACXFB010000083.1, from coordinate 6,516 downwards.
ACCACGCCTTGTATGTATTACCTTCACCAAAGAAATAATATTTTCTCTCAGCAGCATCGGGATTATTGTATGCACCCACACTCTTATCGAAAAAGTCCGCGTCCCTGTTAAACCATTTGTGGGCACTTCCCGTATGATTGATTGACACATCAAGTATAATTCTCATTCCGTTAGCATGAAGTTCTTCGGTAAGCTTTGCAAGTGCCTCATCCCCGCCAAAATGTGGATCCACATGAAAATAATCAAGACAGTCGTATTTGTGCGTTGTTGCCGCATAAAATATCGGATTAAGATAAAGCGCCGTAACTCCAAGTTCTTTAAGATATGGAATCTTCTTTCGTATTCCCTCTAAGTCTCCGCCGTAAAAATCCAGACAGTGTGCATCCTCGTATTCCTTTGGTGCTTCGTACCAGTCCTTCACGCATTTTGTAGGATATCCGTCAAACATATACTCATTGTCTTTAACCGAGATGTCCGGATTACCATTACAGAATCTTTCGGGAAAAATCTGATAAAACACCGCATTTTTCACCCACGCCGGCTGCCTGTAATCATATACAATCCTAAAATCATAAGTCTCATCCGGCATATAATCAAACACGCCAAGCTGATTGTAATAATATACATGCTCATCGGTTACAATGTAAAAACAATACTTAAGAACTCTCTCATAAGTTCTAAGCTTCGTTGAATAATACACAAGGCCGTTACTTGCATATTCCCTTACCATATGTAATCTGATTTCTCCGCCGTTGATTCTGGTTCTAAGAATCACATCCGTTAACGGAGCATCTTCAAACATCCTGATTTTTATTGTAACCTCTTCACCTTTTTGTGGAAGCGCAGGACTCACAAAAGTACTGCTGCCGTCACTGAACACACTTTGAAGCCAATCTGATTTACCCATTTAAATTCTCCTTTTACATACATAGTTTTTCCCAATAACAATACCTAATCCAGTACCCTGTTTTTATATTTTGCTATCTCTTCAAGATACTTATTACCCAATTCACTAAGAGGTATTCCCTTCTTCTTTACATAACCGATAGTCATAATATCTTCACAGTCAAGACGAACTGCCTTGTAATCATTACCGTTTAGCTCCTCACAAATGATTCCAGAGCACAAAGTAAATCCCTTTAATCCTATGGCAAGATTTAGCATCGTTGCCCTGTCATGCGCTCTGATAAGCTGCTTATAATTATACGTACTCATTACTTCCTCTGCCAGGTAAAATGAGTTATTACTTCCCTGATCAAAAGCAAGGCAAGGATACTCACTAAGCTCCTCTATCGTTACTCTCTCCTTATCAGCCAACGGATGCCCTTTCCACAAATATGCGTAAATGTGGCAGTCAAAAAGCTTATGGAAAGAAAGACCATTTTCCTCAAAAAGCTTTCTCATGACCTTCTCGTTAAAATCATTTATGTAGAGTATTCCAAGCTCACTTCTGAAATTTTTAACATTCATAAGAATATCGTATGTCTTGGTCTCGTAAGCAGCAAACTCATATTCATCCATACCAAACTGCTTAACCATCTCCACAAATGCGCTTACTGCAAATGTATAGTGCTGCATTGACACACTGAATTTTCTCTTAATCTTTTCGTTGGAAATATACTTTTTCTCCATGAGCTCATACTGCTCAATAATCTGTCTTGCATATCCGACAAATTCCACGCCTTCCGGTGTAACACTGATTCCCCTGTTTGTTCTTGCAAAAATCATTATACCGACTTCTTCTTCAAGTTCCTTGATTGCACTTGAAAGACTTGGCTGTGAAATGAAAAGCTTCTTTGCAGCTTCATTCATGGACTTTGCCTCTGCAATGGTTATAACATACTTTAATTGTGTAAGTGTCATATAATTGTTCCTCCGCCTACAACATAATCCCCGTCATAGAGGACCACTGCCTGACCTGATGTAATAGCTCTTACCGGTTCATCAAATACAACATGAATTGTATCATCCGATGTCTGGGTAACCGTTGCCCACTGCTCCGCCTGTCTGTATCTTATCTTTGCCTTTACATGCATAGGCTCAGTAATCTTATCTACAGAAATAAGATTGATATCACATGCATCAAATTCTTTTGAGAACAATTCATCATTCTCTCCAAGAACAACCTGATTCTTCTTTACATCAACCCTTACCACATACATCGGTCTGTCAAATGACAGGCCAAGTCCTTTTCTCTGACCTATGGTGTAATGTATTATTCCTTTGTGTCTGCCAAGAACATTACCTTTCGTATCTACAAAATCACCTTCCGGATACTCCCTGCCGGTATGCTCTTTTATGAAATCAGAGTACTTTCCGTTTTGTACAAAACAAATATCCTGGCTGTCTGATTTGCCCGCATTTACAAAATTATTATCTGCTGCAATCTGTCTAACCCTGTCTTTTGAAATTGAACTAAGCGGGAATATTGTGTGAGCAAGCTGCTCCTGTGTAAGACTGTAGAGCACATAGCTTTGATCCTTTGAAGGGTCCGCTGCTTTCTTTAACATGTATCTGCCTCTTGTCTTATCATATTCAACCATCGAATAATGACCTGTAACTATGTAATCAAAACCAAGCTCCTTTGCCTTGTCATACAGATATTTGAATTTCAAATGTCTGTTACACTCAATGCATGGATTAGGAGTTCTTCCGTTCTCATAAGCATCAATAAAATTGGATATAACCTTCTCTTCAAACTTCTCGGCAAAATTGTATACATAATGATTCATTCCAAGACTCGATGCAACATTTTTTGCATCCATCACGTCATCGTAAGAACAGCAGGAATGCTCCTTTGATATTCCAACATCCTCATTATCAAAAAGCTTCATTGTGGCACCTATGCACTCATATCCGTCTTCCTTCATGAGAAATGCTGCCACACTCGAATCCACTCCTCCGCTCATTGCTATTAAAGCCTTCTTGTTCATCTTTATTTCGTGCCCTTTCTAGAGCCTGCTAAATCATAATAGCAGGCACATATTTGTGTTATTCTAAATTGAGAAATCTGTCCCATTCTTCCGTATCTGAATCGCCCTTAACAGTAACAGCATAAGTACTGTCTGCCGTATCAATAATAAATTCATAATCGTCTTTATGCGTAACTGTGTAGAGCCATCCGTCTTCCATTGATTTTATTACTGACTCATAATCACTCTTATCAACTTCCTCGTCCTGCGATTCCCTTATAAGCTTTCCGTCAGGATCGTACTCCTTATAGCCCTCTTTTATAAATGATATTATTGTCGCATTGTTAATTGTGATTCCCATATTGTTGGCGCGCATGTCGCGTATGTCCCTGTTACATGAATTGTTTGCACAGATTATTACGTTGTCTGCTACCACCAGAAACTTTCCCATTGAATATTCAACAAACTGAATATGGGTATCAGTAAATTTAAAGTTCTCTATCTCGTTATTGGTTGTGTATCTCATTATATTTTTAAAATCCTTTCTTAAAATCCTATTCATTATCCCTTATTCGTCTTAAATAAATTCAATCGCAGTGCGTTGGATACGACACAAAAACTTGAAAGACTCATTGCAGCCGCACCAAACATCGGACTTAATGTAATTCCTGCCAAAGGAATCCATACACCCGCAGCAAGCGGTATTCCAAGCACATTATATATAAATGCCCAGAACAGATTCTCATGTATATTTTTAAGTGTTGCGCGTCCAAGCTTAACCGCAATTGCTGCATCCATAAGTGAACTTTTAACAAGAACTACATCCGCTGCATCAATTGCAATGTCAGTTCCAGCCCCTATTGCTATTCCAAGATCGGCTTCAACAAGCGCAGGTGCATCATTTATTCCATCACCTATCATGGCAACCTTACCCTGCTTTTTAAGCTCCTCTATAACATCTTTTTTCCCCTGTGGCAACACCTTTGCTACAACATTATCTATTCCTGCTTTCTTTGCTACGGCATTAGCGCTGTATACGTTATCACCTGTAATCATACAGACTTTTATGCCCATCTCCTTAAAAAGAGAAACTGCCTTTGCGCTGTCCTCTTTAAGCTCATCGGCCACGGCTATAATTCCTATTACGTCACCATCTGCGACAAATATTACAGGCGTCTTTCCCTCCATTGCATACCCTTTTATTACGCTGCTTACATTATCATCAACATCCGCATACCCTTTAATGTAATCCTCGTTGCCCCCATAAAACATTTTGCCTTGCAGCCGGCCTTTAAGACCATTACCGGCAACCGCCTCAAAATCTGTAATATCCATCATTTTTATTTTATCATTTTCTGCCTTTTTTACAATGGCTAATGCAATAGGATGTTCACTTCTTGCTTCAAGACTATAAGCAATAGACATTAATTCTTCTTCGGTATGTCCGCTAAGAATCCTGACATCTGTGACCTCAGGTCTGCCTTTTGTTAATGTACCGGTCTTATCTATTGCAACCGTATCTATTCTTCCGCATTCCTCAATTGCCGCGGCGGTCTTATACAATATCCCGTTCTTTGCACCTACGCCGTTACCTACCATAATCGCCACCGGCGTTGCAAGTCCAAGCGCACACGGACAACTGATTACAAGTACCGATATTCCTCTAGCCAGCGCAAACCCGATATCATATCCAAAGGTCAGCCACACAACTGTCGTAATAAATGCTATTGCCATCACAACCGGCACAAATACTCCCGATACCTTATCAGCAACTTTTGCTATAGGTGCCTTAGACGCACCAGCCTCACTGACCATCTTAATTATCTTTGAAAGAGAAGTATCCACTCCTACCTTCGTAGCTTTGCATGTCAGATGTCCCGATTGATTAATCGTTGCACAATACACATCGTCCCCTTCCTTCTTATCAACAGGAATACTCTCGCCTGTAAGAGCCGATTCATCAACAGCACTTGTTCCCTTAATTGTAACACCATCCACAGGAATGCTCTCGCCGGGCTTTACAACAAAAATATCCCCAACCTTAACCTGTTCAACCGGGACGTCAACACTCCCGCCTTCTGTCAGCTTATGAGCCGTCACCGGCTTTAGTGACATAAGCCCTTTTAGCGCATCAGTTGTCTTTCCTTTACTGATTGACTCTAACAATTTACCGACCGTAATAAGTGCAAGAATCATCGCAGCCGACTCAAAATAAAACTCATCCATATACCCCCGGGCAGTATCATATTTTCCGACAGCATGATAATAAATCATTGCCGTAAGGGCATATACACTATATACAAATGATGCACCTGAACCAAGTGCCACAAGTGTATCCATGTTAGGACTTTTCTTCATCAGACTTTTAAATCCACTGATAAAAAATACCTTGTTAATAACCATAACAACAATAGCAAGAATCATCTGTGTAATTCCCATTGCAATATGATTGTTATCATAAAAAGACGGAAGCGGCAGATTTAACATCATATGTCCCATGGAAAAATACATAAGAACAACAAGAAATATAAGTGAAGTTAGAAGTCTCTTTTTTAACGCTGTACTTTCCTTGTTCTCAAGCTTTCCTATATCATCAGTTGCTTGTTGTTCATCCCCCTTAACCTCAATTTTATACCCGGCATCCTCCACTGCCTTAATAACACTTTCATCTGCCACATCTCCCTCAACCTGCATGGAATTGGTAAGCAGACTGACACTAACCTGGCAGACTCCGTCAATCCCCTTTACCGCCCTCTCAACTCTTGCCGCACATGCCGCACAAGACATTCCATTAACATTGTATTGTTTCATAAAGCATCATATCCTCTCTGCACTGTACTCTCTGCTCTGTGTTCTCCCCGTGCTGTTCTCCCCGCGCTGTGTTCTCCCCGTGCTGTGTTCCCCCCGCACTGTGCTCTCTGTTTTCTGTTCTGTGCTGTACTTCATTGTTTTCACAATGGTTAGTAGCAAGCTCATTTTTTTCTTTGCATTACTTCATAAGTTTCTGAAGTGTCAGCACCAGCTCATCCACCGAGCTCTCATCACCCTGTCGTAAATCAGTCGCAACACATCCCTTGATATGTTCAGATATCAGCACCCTGTTAAACGCATTAAGTGCACTTCCAACCGCCGCCGACTGCTGAAGTATATCATTGCAATAAGCATTCTTCTCAAGCATCTGTTCTAATCCCCTGACCTGCCCTTCAATTCTCTTAAGACGATTCATAAGCGCCTTCTTGGTATCATCATCTCTTTCAGTATTCTTCCCCATAATGTCTCCTTTCAATACTGCTTCATTGTAGTCATATTTTCTGCTTCCGGTTGCAATATACGGTCATGTTGTAATGTACCTCAAGGGTTTTACAACTGGATTTCAATTATTCTTGCTTCCGGTTGTAATATTCCTCAGGGTTTTACAACTGGATTTCAATTAGTCTTGTTATCAGTTGTAATACTCCTCAGGGTTTTACAACTGGATTTCAATTAGTCTTGCTTCCGGTTGTAATACTCCTCTGGGTTTTACAACTGGATTTCAATTAGTCTTGCTTCCGGTTGTAATACTCCTCTGGGGTTTACAACTGGATTTCAATTAGTCTTGCTTCCG
>CACXFB010000082.1 GCA_902766825.1 uncultured Lachnospiraceae bacterium | reverse complement strand
CTGGTTGCTTCAAAGAATGAGTCAAAAAGAACCGTCCCCACTGACTCAAAAAGAACCGTCCCCCGTTTCACCACGCCCCCGTTTCACTTTCAGTGTTTTGGGATTTCGGTATAAAGCATGTAGTCGTTACGTGTCGTACGCTTAACGAAGTACAATGCTTCGTCAGCCTGGTTAAATGCAGCATATACGACATCTTCATCCCAGCTGTCAAATGATGAAATACCGATTGAGCAAGATAATTTTTTATCCTCAGGAATAAATGAATCATCAGGTATAAGCTGACATATTCTTTCATTTATTTCATCAAACATTACAAGAAATCTCTTTGCAAATTCTCTTGAATGCTCTAAGTCGGTTCCAGGCAGAAGAATAACAAATTCGTCTCCACCATATCTGACAAGATATCCTTTTTTGTCAATCAGTTCTCCGGATCTTATAGCGAAGTCTTTAAGTATTTCATCACCAATCTGGTGACCGAATGCGTCATTGTAGTATTTGAAATGATCCATATCAAGATACATAACACTTGTGATGCTGTTCTTGGCAGGATTAATGCCTTCTGAAGAGATAATCTTCTTAAGTCCCTGACGGTTATAGGTTCCGGTAAGAATATCGGTTATTGAACTCTTTGAAAGCATGTCATTGGCTTTTTCAAGTTCAAGACGTGTTATTGTCTTTTCAACGGCATCTCGTAACTGAATAAATGCAAACTTCAAAATGGTGAGCGAATCACCGTGATGACGCTTTTTGTTAGCTGTAAAGTTACGATGCATATTTACAAAAGGAATCGCAATACTTTCAAGCTTCTCATTGGTGTATACAGGTACGCCAATAATGGTTGCAACTTTATCCTGACCAATAATGTCAGTAAAAAATCCGTAATCTTTGAACTCTTTTTCACCTCTGTTTACAACAAATGCTGTTGAGTTGGTTTTGAAGTAATCAAAAATTTTATTTGCAATTGTGCTGTCCAGTTTTATATCGGAATCGGTTGTGTAGTACCACAGGTTATTTTCTATTATTGAAACATATATTACACCATCAAGATTATATGAATTTTGAAGTGTCATAAGTGCAGTATTAACAAGCTTGTCAACAGAACTTGTGTTGGTACCGATGATTTCCTGCCATGTAGTAAGAAGTCCGATTTCTTTTGTTTTTTTCTCAAGTTCCGTACGTGTACGGGTGTTATATATCATCTTACTGATTTGTTCTTTTGTAAGTGCAGTGATAGGCAGATTCCATTTTGACAAAAATTCGTTGCTGTTTTCTATTTTTTTTACTAACAGTCTTGTCTTGTGGAAATAACCTTTGCTATTACAAAAATCAATTGCTTCTTTTAAAACAGATTCAGCTTTCTGTGGTTCATTTAACTGTCTGTATGCCTCGGCTTTCTCAATTGCAAGGATTGCAACAGTTAAAAACTGAGTTTTAACAGAACGATCTTTGTGGAAATCTGCCACTTCGTATTCTTGCAGAGCCTTTGCATAGTCTTTTTCTTTTGCGTAGTTGATACCTGTTATGAAATGATATAAAAACATTTCATCATCCCAACCGTCATAGTCCGGTTCTCCTTGACAATAAAGAAGGTGGCTTAGAGCATTTTCCATCTTGTCCATATAAATGTAGGAATTGTAGTAAGCTCCGATATAAAACTGACTTAAGGCCATAAAACCGTAAATCTTTGCAATGTTACATATATCAAGACAGCTTATATCAAGACATTCCATTAGTTTCAAAATAAGTTCGATATCTTCAATCGCCGAATTGTATTCACCTGCTGCAACACAGTTAAGAGCCATGTTGTACAATGTTTCGGCACATTTTTCGGCATCATCACATTCAAAATTGATTTTAAGTGCTTCGTTTAGATATGTATTGGCCTGTGAGTATTGTTCATCGATTATGCAGTTATAACCGAGACCATTGTACATATGACCTTCACGTTGACGGTTGTGTTCTTTTTTTACAATGGCAATTCTTTTTTTATAAAGTTCTGCAACGTATTTGCTGTAACCGTATTCTGTGCAAATAATTATATTTTTCATATATGCGCCAAGAAGAAACTCACGGTTATCAAGTTTAGTGCCTGATTTGATGGCGCGGTTAAGATATGTGGCAGGTTTTTTGCCGGATACAATTTCTTCAAGTGTTTCTTTATCATTTTCAAAAGCAAATACCATCAGGTAATTAAGAGTATTGATGTACCCGTGTTGTTCTAATTCTTCAAGAACTTCCACGGGTACAGTCTGATTAAAGTCACAATAAAAAATATTAACCCAACTGTAATATATAACTATATAATACAGGACTTTTGCTTTGAAAATTGAATTTTCATCACCTGTTTTTTCAGCATAACTTATACATTTCTTAACGAATTTTTTTGCAATCTCACGCTGAAGCATAAGTGATTGGGCTAAAGCGGAAAGATAATAATATCTATATTGATTTACATAGTCATCTTCATCAATAATAGCAGCCATCTGTTCGCATATCTGCAGTGATTTACCTGCATTTCTTAAGTATATGGAACAAAGTGCATAGATAGCTAAAAGATTAATGTATTCTTGTTTTTTAAATTTTATATTTTCTTTGTCGATTTCTTCGGCGATTCTGCCAAGATAATAATCAGCCTGATTTAGTGAAAGCAGGCGTAGCATGTTGGTAAGTTTTAAGATATATTCATCGGCTTTTGAAGAGACAGGCATAAATTCATCGATGATTTTTACTTTTCGTACATCTTCTGAATTAGAACCGCTGTCATAAATGAGATTTTCTGCAGAGGCTTTTTCCATAAGTTCGTTCCATACATCACGGGAGCCGCTGTCTATAAGAGCCGATTCTTTGTAGCTTGCAAGAATGGATATATTACATGTATTTTGTACATCTGAAAGACTGTTCATTAATTGAAGAGTAGCATAATCCGCATATTGTATGTCATCAATAATGAATATCAGTTTTTTGTATATTGAAATAAAATTGAGCATCGAGATAATACTGGCAAAAAAACGCTTTGTTTCATAGCCAATCTCAACAATAATAGGTTCTTCGTGACGATATGCAACACCGGTCTCTATATATGTTGTAATTGCCTGCCGTTGCAGAGAGTATACACCACAGTTTTCGACAAATTCCTGCGCAGTAAAGCGCTTGGAAAATTCGCTGTGATAAACATCACGAATTGTGTCAAGGAATGGTTGTACTGCTGTCTGCATATCATTTCGCGAGAAATTATGATGCACAAGAATAACATCCCCCCAGGATTTTATCCTGTTGAGATTATCTTCAGGAACTTCAAATGAATTGTAATATTTGATGAACATTATGTTCTTTGACTGGTTCCGAACCCCATTTTCAAAAGCGCTCATAATGCTCTCAATCAGTGAAATCTTATACATAGTAATACCCCATCTGAATAACTTATCTGTATGTTAATAACAACGTCAATAGTTACCTTGATATTATACCATAAAAAAGGGAAAAAAACTATTATATAAAATTACATATTTTTATGTTTTAGCATATCTGTATACAGCATATAATCGTTTCTTGTGCTGTTTTTCACAAAGTACAATGCTTCATCAGCCTGATTGAAAGTAGCATAAATGGTATCCTCATCCCATTTTTCAAATGAAGATATTCCAATTGAGCAGGAAAGTCTTTTTTCATCAGGTATTACAGCACCTTCCGGTATAAGATTGATGATTGTATCGTTGATCTCATCAAACATTTCAATGAATTTTTCAGCCCATATTGTTGACTCGTCAAGAGATGTTTTAGGAAGAATAATAATGAATTCATCTCCGCCATACCTGATAAGATATCCTTTCTTGAGAATGAGTTTTTCTGCTCTTGTTGCAAAGTCCTTAAGTATCTCATCACCAATCTTATGACCAAATGTATCATTGTAATATTTGAAATAATCCATATCAAGATACATTACACTTGTTGTATCGTCGGAGTCACTATTGTTAACATTGGACGAAATGATATTTTTAAGTCCCTGGCGGTTATATGTTCCTGTAAGAATATCTGTTACAGAGCTTTTGGAAAGGAGCAGATTGGTCTGTTCAAGTTCCATACGCGTAAGCGTTTTTTCAATTGCGTTGCGTAACTGTATAAATGCAAATTTCAGTATCATAAGCATATCATTACTGTGACGATCTTTGTTTGCGGTAAAGTTACGATGCATATTGATAAAAAGTATGGCAATGCTGTCTAACGATTCATTTGTATACATAGGAATACCAATAATGGTTGCAACACGATCCTCGCCTAAAAGGTCAATGAAAAACGAATAATTATAAAAATCTTTTTCATCCCTGTTGATAACAAATGCAGTTGAACTTTTTTTAAAATATTCAAAGATGCTTGTGGTAACCTTTTCATCAATTGGTATATCAACAGTTGTCTGGTAGGATTTTAGTCTGTTTTTCAGGTTGGTAAAATATAAAATTCCATCAAGATTATATGCATTTTGCATTGTCTTAAGTGATGTTTTTATAAGATTATCAATTGAGTCGGTGTTAATACCGATAACTTCCTGCCACTTGGTAAGGAAATTGATTTCGGTTTTCTTTTTTCTTAGTTCCGTACGCACGTGAGTATTATATGCGATTTCATTTAACTGTTCTTTTGTGACGGAAGTAATCTTTAAATTCCACTTTGATAATATTTCATTATTGTTTTCTAATTTTTTAACTAACAGTCTTGTTTTATGAAAATATCCTTTGCTGTTACAAAAAGCTATTGCATCTTTTAATATTTTCTCAGCCTCTGACGTATTATTCAGATTCATATATGCGTCAGATTTTTCAATGGCCAGAGCGGTAACAGTGAAAAACTGAGTTTTTACCGAACGGTTTTTGTAAATTTCGGCCTTCTCATATTCCTCTAATGCATAATCATATTCTTTTTCTTTTGCATATATTAATCCGTTGACAAAATGGTAATAGAATAATTCATCATCCCAGTTGTCATAGTTAGGTTCGTATTTGCAGCAAAGAATATGATTAAGTGAATTCTGTAATTTGTTCAGGTATGAATATGATTTATAATATGCACCAATATAAAACTGACACAGAGCCATCATGCCGTAAATTTTTGCAAGACTGCATATAAAAAGATTGTTTATTTCAAGGCTGTCTAGGAGTTTAACTATCAGTTCAATGTTACTGATTGCAGCGTGGTATTCACCGGCAACAAGACAGTTAAATGTCATATTATAGAGTGTTTCTGCACATTTTTCGGTGTTATCACATTCATAATTAATTTTGAGAGCCTTGTTAAAATATTTGTTTGCACGAGCATACTGCTCATCTATTGTACAATTGTAGCCAAGACCGTTGTACATGTTAGCTTCATGATCGTTATTGTAATCTTTTTTTACAAGAGCAATTCTTTTTTTATAAAGTGACGCAACATATTTGTTGAAGCCATATTCTGAACCTATAATGATTTTTTTCATGTAGGCGCAAAGCAGAAATTCACGATTACCAAGCTTTGTACCTGATTTTATTGCACGGTTAAAATATTTTGCCGGCTTTTTACCTGCGACAATGTCTTCAAATGATTTTTTGTCATTTTCAAAGGCAAATACCAAAAGATAGTTAAGCGTGTTAAGATATCCGTTATTTTCAAACTCTTTAAGGGTGGATTCATCTACACTCTGGTCAAGATCAGAGAAAAAGAAATTAATCCAATCGTAGTATGTAACGGTATAATGCAGCACTTTTGCTTTAAAAATTATAGAGTTATCATTTGTTTTTTTTGCACATGAGATGCATTGCTGCACATGTTTTTTTGCAACATCATGTTGTAACATGAGCGACTGTGCCATGGCAGAAGCATAATGATATTTATATAGAAAAAAATAGTTGTCTCCATCAATAAACGGAGCCATTTTCTCACATATAAATAGAGCTTTGCTGGAGTTTCTAAGATATAAGGAGCAATAAGCATGGATTGCCATATAATCCAGATAAACTTCTTTGTCTAATTTGAGGTTTTCGTTATCTGCTTCCTCCATAATTATATTAAGGTAATAATCTGCCTGTTGATATGAAAGAAACGTTACCATGTTTTTTATTTTTATAAGGTATTCATCAGCTTTAGATGATACCGGAATGAACTCTTCGTTTGATTTGGTTTTGTGAATATCTGAAGATGTGGAACCGCTGTCAAAAATGAGTTTTTCGGCAGAGGCTTTTTCCATCAGCATGGTCCATACATCACGAAGACTGTAGTGGGTGGCAGAGTCTTCTTTGTAACTTGCTAAAACAGATATATTACATGTACTTTGCTCGCTTGAAAGATTGTTCATCAATAAAAGAGTGGCGTAATCAGCATATTGAATATCATCAATGATAAAAATAATTTTTTTGTATGCTGATATATAGTTAAGCATGGAAATAATGCCGCCAAGTAAGCGGCTGATTTCATACTCCACTTCAATAATAACAGGAGCCTCGTTACGATAAGCAATACCTGTTTCAAGGTAAGTTGCAAGTGTTTCCTGCTGAAGAGAGTATATATTGCATTTCTTTACAAATTCCCGTGCAGTTAATTGATCGGAAAAATCATTAAGATATATGTTACGGATAGTATCCAAAAATGGTTGTAGAACGGTCTGCATATCATTTCTTGAAAATTTATGGCGCACCAAAACAACATCGCCCCATGATTTGATTCGGTCGATGTTTTCATTAGGTACTTCAAATGAATTATAGTATTTTACAAACATTATGTTCTTTGACTGGTTACTGACACCATTTTCAAAAGCACTCATAATACTCTTAATTGGTGAAATCCTATACATAGTGATACTCCGTCCTAAATTACATACATTTTTCCTTATAATTTTATCATAAAAACGTATAAAAAACTATTTTTAAATGAAATGGATATCAAATTTAACAAAAAAATTGTAAAAAACAGTATATGGATATGTGGTTTTAACGTGAAGTTTATTTTTATTTTATTATTTTTATGATTATATACCAATAAAACGACAAATATTTATTGGAGAATGTGGATAAAAACGAAATGTTTTGAAATAGTATTTTGGGTGTTGATATGTGAAAAAGATATATATATAATGGCACATGGATTAAAAAGGAAGGAGAAAACTTATGATTTGTAAGACAAAGAACATGAAACGAATCATGGCGTTATTACTTACAACAGTAATGACAGTGTCTGTGTTTGACCAGATGACATTTGCAGCATCTTCAGACAACAGCGTGACGGGAGAAAGTAATTATTCACAGGATGATACTCAAGGTAAAGTTCTGTATGAATATCCGGATGGAACAACAGCTTATGTTGAGACTGAGGATGCTGATACAGAATATGTTCTTGGAACGCCGGGAAAAGCACTTAGAACAACCGCTGATGTTAAACCGGTAACCGGTGAACAGTTTGAGGAAATAGTTAATAGTGATGCAGATGATGACAATGATTTACAGGTAGAACAGAAGGTGGTAGCAGATGCAACATATCCTGCTTCTGTTGATAACAGCCAGTCTGAATTTTTCCCTGCAATAGGAAATCAGAGCGGAATAGGTTCATGCGTTTCATGGGCTGTTGTTTATTACGGATTTACATATGCTAACTGCAGAGCAAAGAATATACCTGCAACCGGTGATAACGTTATGTCACCTGCGTTTGTATATAATAAGATAAAGACTGCAAACGGTGGAACATGGGAAACAAACGCATATTCAATGCTTACGCAGGTTGGAACTACTTCTAAGAATCATGCTGATTTTGAATCATACGATTTTGAACAGTCATGTAAGACATGGTTTCCTGAAAAGGAATTATGGCAGGAAGCAGCTGATAACAGACTTACTTCATTTACACGTATCGGTCAGCCGGATATGATAACATCACCTGATGACAGTGATTTGAATGTAATCAAAGAGTATTTAAATAACGGTTATCTAATAAATATTACAGCAAGAGTAAGATACTGTGAGAACGGATATATTCCAAGTGGTTCTGTTCATGCGGGAGAGTGGATAAGACTTTCTACAGGTTCAGAAGGATATCATGAGATGACTATCGTAGGTTACGATGATAACATTTATTATGATATTAACGGAAACGGAACAATTGAGGATGCTGAAAGAGGAGCGTTTAAAGTAGCTAATTCATGGGGAGATGACTGGTGCAATGACGGATTTATATGGTATGCATATGATTCATTAAATGGCGTTTCCCAGGCTAAACAGGATGGAATTTCAAGATATCCTGCTATGTATGATTTCTATACAGAGTATGTTCAGCCGGGCGGAAGAGCTTCTTGTGGAGTACAGCTTGTTATGGATCTTGCAACTGCAAAGAGAAATCAGGACAGAATTTATATACGTGCTACTAAAAAGGATGGAAGCAAAACTTATTATGATTCATTCAATCCTACTTCTAATTACAATGTTCTTCAATATGCACTTGATGGTTCACAGAGCATGACTGACGGAACTGTAATTTATGATCTTGATAGCATTGTATCAGATATTACACCTGCAAATGTAAATGATTATACATGGCAGGTTAAAGTATATGATTACGATTCGGATTCAAATCCTCTTATTTTAAAGGATGCTTATATTGAAGCTGACGGAAACAAGGTTGCACAGTACAACGGTGAGGATGTTTCGGTAGACGGTAAAGAAAATACTGTAACACTTGACAGCCTGGTTGCACTTAATTTTGGATGGGATATAACAGGTAATGAGTCAAGCTTAAGTGCTGCAAGAAAGCTTACAGCAAAGATGTCAGGTATCTCAGATACAAGTAATGTAACATATAAATATGAGGAAACATTTAACGGCATAACAAAGACTTTAAAGGATTACAGTTACAGTACAGAATATACATGGAGACCATCAAAAACAGGTAACTACACTCTTACGGCATATGCAAATATTGATGGAACCATTTATTCAAAATCATTTAACTGCAAGATAAACAATAATCCAATAACAACAAAGCTTAATTATGATAAGAACAATTATTATGTAAATGAAGCAGTGAACGTTACAGCTGAATTTGCTGACGGAACAGGTAATAAGAGCTTGCAGGCTGTATATGTTGTTGGCGGAAATTATCCATACACATCAAAAACACTTTATTTTACTATAACAGGTAATAATACAGCTACATGGACTCCTGAAATGGACGGACAGTACACAGTATATGTTACTACAAAGGATTCAGTAGGCGGAATTAACCTTTCAAACCTTGGAACAATTACAGTAAATCCTGCAAGGGATGTAGTAGTAGAAGAATTTACATCAACAGCTAAGAACGGTGCTTCAATCCGTTCAAACACTACACTTAATGTAGTTGCATCAGGCGGAAGCGGTAATTATGTATATCGTTACGGTAACATTAAAAACGGAACAGAATACTACATTACAGACAGATATGTTGATTATGCAAGTATTACAATACCAATCAGCAACCTGCTTCCAAGCGAAGGAAATGTTGGTAACCCGGATGTAGTTGGAGATAACACATTGTTTGTAGATGTTTTTGATACTGTTAACAATAAGACAGCAAGAAAGACATTGGATTTATTAAACGTTGAAGGATTATCTGTAACAAGCTTTACAGCTACAACATCAACAGGTAACTTTACTGTTGGTCAGACAATTTCACTTAAGACAGCAACAAAGAACGAATTTACATACAGATACAATACATATCAGTATTCATATATTTTCAATGGTGTTGAGAAAAATATCAGTGCATACGGACCTTCATCAGGATATTCAAGAAGCTTTACTCCACAGGAACCTGGTAAATATACATTTAAATTCTATGTAAGAGATAACATCGGTCAGGAAGCAACAAAGACTGTTGATGTTACTGTAACAAGTAATCAGGCAGTTATTTATTATGATAATTCATCATGGAATAATGCCAACATTCACTATTGCGTAAATAACGGCACATGGACAAATGTTCCGGGTGTTGCCATGGAAGAAAGTGATATTGAAGGTTATGCATGGAAGTATGTAATTGATCTTGGTGAGCAGTCAGGTGCAACAGTTTGCTTTAACAACGGTAACAACAGCTGGGACAGCAGAAACGGAAGCAATTACACAGTAAGTGCAGGAACATACGGAATTAAGAATGGTAACATTAACACAATTACGATGACTGCAAGTATGGAATTTGTAGGTGAAGTAGGATCTAAATCTGCATTGGTAACAATCTCAAATGGTACAGCTCCATATGCAATCGGATATAAGGTATACAAGGACGGAGAGTTACAGTACAGCAGTACAGTTACAACAAGTCTTAATCATGCATATCTTTCATTCTCAATGTATTATGAAGGATTATACAGAGTTGAAGCTACAATCACTGATGCGCAGGGTAATAAGTGTGCTGTGACAGGTGAATTTGATTTCCCTGGTCTTATCATTGATCTTGTGGCTGACAAGGATTCATATAAAGTAGGAGAGCAGGTAAATGTAACATGTACTCTTACAAATCTGTTCTATTATAAGTTCTATCCGGCTACATACTGGTATGTAACAAAGAATGGAGAGAGTGTTGAGTATACACAGTCAGGAAGCACAATATCATTTATTCCTACTCAGGCAGGAACATATGAGGTTACATTTGATATACCTAATTACTCACTTGGTGAAGCAAGTAAGACTATAACAATCAATGTTACTGACGGTAATACAGCGGTTGTATACTACAACAATTCATCATGGAATAATGCTAATATTCATTACTGTGTAGACAATGGAACATGGACAAATGTTCCGGGTGTTAAGATGCAGGCAAGTGATAAGGCAGGATACTCATGGATGTATACAATTGACCTTGGTGAGCAGTCAGGTGCAACAGTTTGCTTTAACAACGGTAATAACAGTTGGGACAGCAGAAATGGAAGCAACTACCGTGTTCAGAGTGGGGTATATGCTGTATCTGGTGGCAATGTTGTAAAACTTTCATAAAAGCGTTATATAGTTATACTTTTAAAAGCAGAGAGCAATTAACAGTGTTCTCTGCTTTTATATTCCTTTTTATTGAAAAAATTATATACAAAGTTTTTGAATGTGCAATGAAAATATATGTGTACTATAACGTGAACTAATATATAAATATTAATCAACCTTATTAAAATAACAGATTAAATAGAAATATTAATCGATTTAACTAATGATTATGCGCATTATTCTTAAAAAATGGTTATAAAAAGCAACTGATAGGATATGTGACAAAATTATGACAATAAGTTATAATCATCCTGCAATTAAAGAAAAGGAGAGGTGATTCTATGAACAAATTATCAGGAATCAAAAAAGTGTTTGCCGGAATTTGCGTAGCATTACTTGCTGTAATAGCTATGGCTGGTATTAATGCAAAAGAGGTATTTGCACAGAGTGAAAATGAAATAGTAATTTATTATGAGAACGATCAATGGAATAATGCTAACATTCATTACGAGTTAAACGGTATGTGGACAGAGTTGCCGGGTGTTGCCATGTCGGGAGCTGATGTAGAAGGATATTCGTACAAGTATGTTATAAATATTGAAAACACTGATTGTTTAACATTTTGTTTTAATGACGGTAATGATCAGTGGGACAGTCTTTACGGCGCTAATTACACTGTATACGGAGCAGGTACATATGGCGTAAAGAATGGTGAGATTGAAAAAATGGATGAATTTAAACTGGATAATACACGACTTAATAAATCAAAGTATGGTTCATGGTTTGGCACAAATGTGGTTAATGGTGTTGCTCCTTACAACTATACATACACATTTACACAGTTAAGTACAAATAACGGATTTAACGTAAGCGCACCTGTTACTGAGATAGTAAATGATTATGATTCAGATTATATAAATATTTCGTTACCTGGCTATAAATCAGGAACATTTAAGTTTGAATTTACTGTAGAAGATGCAACAGGTAAGAGTGTGTCATATTCCGAAACATATGTTATTGATCCTATGACATTTACCGGTATATATTTTGATAAGTCATCAGGTAAAGTCGGTCAGGAGACGACATTCTATGTTGAGGCAGAGAATGTATGGAGTTATAAGATGCCGCTTTCAACATACTGGACAGTAGAAAAAGATGGTGTTGTTATTGTAGATAATCATTTTAGTGAATGCTCAAGAGAATTTAAATGGACACCTGCTGCAAAGGGTACATACACAATCTCTGTACACGGAAGAGACTCATCTGGTGATTATGCTTCATTTAGCATCCAGTATACAGTAAAAGATGATAACAATAAGATTAAAGTGTACTATAACAATTCAAACTGGACACTTGCGAACATTCATTTCGGAATTAATGGTGATTGGACAGATGTACCGGGTATCACCATGCAGCCAAGTGATGACTACAGATATACATGGATGTATGTAATTGATCTTGGAGAGGCTACAGCAGTCGAGGTATGCTTTAACAATGGTAATGGAGAATGGGATAGCCGTTATGGCGAAAACTACACATTGACTGCAGGAGCATACTGTATTGTAAACGGTATTATTTATAATGCGTAATTAATTAAAGCTTACGAGACCATACCTGTAAATAAATTTCTTTTGAGGATGCCACTTGGGCATCCTCCCTTTTTTTTATGTGAACGTCCCAAGAAAGCTTTTTCTGAAAATGTTATAAGATGGCAAAGAAGTTGTTGACATCAATTATTGACTATGCTAAAATCGGAAAATATTCTCTAAATAATCAGACAAAAGGAAACGGAGGGATTAACATGATAGAAGTTGTTAATTTGAGAAAGGAATTCAAAAAGACAATTAAGGAGCCGGGCCTTAAGGGAAGCGTCAAAGCTTTATTTAACCCAAAGACTGAGACCGTTGAGGCAGTAAAGGATATTTCGTTTAATATAGATGACGGTCAGATTCTTGGATTTATCGGACCTAATGGAGCGGGTAAATCAACGGTAATTAAGATGCTTACAGGAATTCTTACTCCAACATCGGGCTCCTGTACTATTAATGGAAAAAATCCCACCGTTAACCGTAAAAAATATGTAAGGGATATCGGAGTAGTGTTTGGACAAAGAACCCAGTTGTGGTGGGATCTTCCTTTAAGAGAGACATACGGAGTGCTTAAGGAGATATATGAAGTTCCGGACGATAAGTTTAAAAAGAAAATGGATTTTTTAAATGAAGTTCTTGAACTTGAAGATTTCATTTCAAGTCCCGTTAGAACATTATCGCTTGGACAGAGAATGAGAGCGGATATTGCAGCTTCGCTTTTGCACAGCCCTAAGGTTCTTTTCCTTGATGAACCTACTATCGGACTTGATGTAGTTGTTAAGAATAATATAAGAAATGCAATTGATCACATTAATAAGGTAGAAAAGACAACGGTTATTCTTACAACACATGATCTTGCTGATATTGAAACACTTGCAGACAGAATCGTAATGATTGATAAAGGTCTTAATGTGTTTGACGGAACAATAGGTGATTTGAAGAGCAAATACGGACAGATAAGGGAACTTAATTTTGTGACTGACGATAAGGATGCAAAAAGTAAACTTAATTATGTTGATAAATTCAATGTAAGACAAAAAGACGTTGTTGTTGAGCAGGAAGATACTCTTGTGAAAGTCAGATTTAACAGTTCCCGTATAGCAGTCCCAGAGATTTTGTCATATACACTTGACACAATCGTTGTTAATGATATAAGCGTAAAGGATGCGGATATTGAGGAGATTATCAGACGTCTTTATCAGCACGAGGAATAGTGTGAAGGAAGACGGATTGATGTAAAAAAGGAGGCTGTTATGTTTAAAAGAATAAAAATATATCTTCCGTTTATCAATGCGGGTATGCAGGAGACAACTACATACCGTATCGACTGGATATTCGGAATGTTAGGTAATATACTTAACTGTTTTATTTCGTTTTATCTTTGGAAAGCGATATTTGAATCAAGCGGTTCGGGGATGATGAAAGGCTTTACGATGCCGCTTATGGTTGTGTACATATTTATGATGTTTCTGACGGTCAGTCTTATAAGAAGCGGTGGAACATATGACATTGGTGAAGAGATAAGGGACGGTTCAATTGCAATGAGAATTATTAAACCGATAAGCTACAATGCCACATTTCTTTTTCAGGAACTGGGTAACAAGCTTATGACAATCTGTATTCTTATTGTTCCTATGGTTGCGGCTGTTGAATATGTCCGCTATCGTATTACAGGCGGAATTCAGTTTAATATAGTTACTTTTTTACTTTACATTTTTAGTTCAGTGCTTGCTTACCTTATTAACTTCTTTTTTAACATCTGCTTTGGTTTTATAGCATTTGTTATTAAGTACCTGTGGGGTGCAAACATGATGAAAAACTGTATTGTCGGATTTTTATCAGGACAGACAATACCTTTGGCATTCTTTCCTGATATAGTGGAAAAAGTACTGCTCATTCTTCCTTTTTCATCGTTGTATTACAC
Organism: uncultured Lachnospiraceae bacterium; assembly: GCA_902766825.1. Lineage (GTDB taxonomy): Bacteria > Bacillota > Clostridia > Lachnospirales > Lachnospiraceae > CACXFB01. The sequence continues at coordinate 11,956 of CACXFB010000082.1, read as the reverse complement.
ACCGGTTATGATTTATATGGAGATGTACACAGGAACTGAGATTGCCCTGCATCTTGGTCTGCAGGCAATGTGGGTTGTATTTTTCTATGGACTGTCCAAATTCTTGTGGCATGTTTCTATAAAGCATCTTACGGTACAGGGAGGTTGATGAGCTTTGGCAGGAAATATAACAAAACAAATTAGAAGAGCTCTTAGAATACATAGAATATTTATGGCACAGGAGCTTAAGAAGATGATGGAGTATAAGGCTAACTTCATCGTAGGAATAATAGCATTTTTGCTAGGACAGGTAACTAATATTGTTTTTATCGGTATAGTATTTACACAGATTCCTGATTTGAAAGGATGGTCAGTGTATGAGATTGTGTTTATATATGGTTTCTCATTGGTTCCAAAAGGAATTGACCACCTGTTGTTTGATAATTTATGGTCGATAGGATACTTCACTGTAAGAAGAGGAGATTTTGATAAATACCTTACAAGACCGGTAAATACTCTTTACAATGTAATGATTGAAAAGATACAGATAGATGCGCTTGGTGAGTTGCTTATGGGAATTGCACTCATAATCATAACTCTTCCAAAGGTTGATATCGTATGGAGTGTACCAAAAGTCCTGCTTATTATTGTAGTGATACCTTTTGCAACATTTATATATACAGGAATTAAGATTGCAACATCTGCAATAGCGTTCTGGACAAAGAGAAGTGGACAGGTTATGTATATGTTCTATATGGTAAATGATTTTGCAAAGTATCCTGTAACTATATACAATGCAACAGTAAGAGGAATAATAACATACGTTATTCCATTTGCATTTACGGCATTCTACCCTGCAAAGTATATTTTAACAGGGGATAATCCTTTGTATAATGTAGGAACAACAGTTTTGATTGCGGTTGTAATAGATCTTATTGGAGTTGTTATCTGGAACAAAGGAATAAGAGCATACGAAAGTGCAGGTTCTTAAAGACCTGCACCTGCTTAGACAATAAGCTCAACTACAAACACGGTGGCACAAGATACAAGTGCCACTGTAGTGAGCGATTTGTTATGATATGCAAAAAGCACAGCAACAAGAACCCCCGCAAGTGCGGAGTAAATACTGCCTGTTGCATAGAAAACAGCCGGTATTGTCATGGCTGAAAGTACTGCATAAGGAATGTAATACAGGAAACTTTGAATAAAAGTATTCCTGATTTTTTTAGTTATAAGGGCAAAAGGAAGTGCTCGTATAAGATATGTCACTCCTGCCATCAGTATAAGGTATATAAAAAACTGTGTATTATTCATGGCCTTCCTCCGGTGTCTTAGTTGGTGTTTCTGGTGATTCGCTATCAGATGTATCCTGTGGCATAGGGAACAGGAAGGCACAAAGTGCCGCTGCACCGATGGCGCAGATGCTTATTGTAAAACCGGAAGGAACCATTTTTAAAACAGGCACATAATAAAACAGACAACTAAGTGCAATGGCAGCCGATACTGTTATTAAAACAGGTCGGCTCTTTTTGACTTCAGGAATTACAATGGCAACAAACATACCGTATATGGCAAGGCCGAGTGCGGACATAACGCTCTTTGGAAGAATGTTGCCGCTTACAGCGCCAAGCGTGGTTCCAAGCACCCATCCAATCCAGGGAATAAGTGAAAGTCCGGCAAAGAAACTTACACCAACCTTTTTTCTTGAACTTGCCACGGCAAAAATCTCATCTGTCATAAAAAATCCAAAAATATATCTAAATATACCGTTGAATTTTTCCGAAGTTTTCTGGCCTAAAGAAATACTCATAAAAGAGTATCTTATATTAATTGTCAGCTGGGAAATAATCATTTCCATATAGTGACCGGGATACATCATAGTCCTGATTCCTGAGAACTGACCTGCAGAAGTTACTGTAAGCAGCGAAATAAGCACAGCCTGCCACCATGTCAATCCCATGGAAACAGCCATAATACCAAATGTAAAACTGACGCTTAAGTAACCAAGACCAATAGGAATCCCGGCTTTTAAACCTTCTATATATTCTTTCATATTATTCTCCTTTAATCCTGTTTAAATATACTATTAATAGTGGTTTCTAGCAAGTAAAAAAGTGGTATAATAGGTCGTGATGACTAAATGTTTGTTTAAAAGGATGGAGGATAAGTTTGATTACTTTAATTGTAGTGCTTGTAATAATCGGTGTTATGTATTGTCTGAGTCTGATGGCCAATCACTCGAGAAAAGAACGTATGCAGCCTTATCGTGAAGTGTATATAGCCCACCGAGGTCTGTTTGACAATACCGGGGATGCACCGGAAAACTCATATAAAGCATTTGAGAAGGCTGTACAACAAGGTTATGGAATAGAACTGGATGTCCAGATGACTACGGATGGCAGACTTGTTGTATTTCATGATGAGAATTTAAATCGCATGTGTAATGCCAATAAGAAACTGTACACGCTGGGATACGAAGAGTTAAAGAATTATACACTCAAAGATTCAGGTGAGCATATTCCACTTTTTGAAGATGTGTTAGAACTGATTGACGGTAAAGTCCCGTTAGTTGTTGAGATTAAATCCGAGGGCAACTGGAAGGAGACAACAAAACGTACAGCCAGGATGTTAGATGATTACAATGGATTATATTGTGTTGAATCATTTAATCCGGGGGTTCTGTTGTGGTATCGCCGCAACCGCCCAGAAGTTATAAGGGGACAGCTTTCCATGGATTATTTTAAGCATAACTCAGAGTATAATCCGGTTATTAATTTTCTTATGACAAATCTTATGTGTAATATTGTGTCCTATCCTGATTTTATAGCTTATGACCACAGACAGAAAAATCAGTTATCATATAGAATTTGCAGGAAGATATATAATCCGGAGAACGTGGCATGGACAATTAAAAGTCATGAAGAACTTGAGGAAGCAGGGGAAGTGTTTGGGTGCTTTATATTTGACAGTTTTATACCAAAAGAAAAATAAATAAGTAAAAAAGAACCGCCTTTAGTGACTTGTTTACTTGTCTTGACAAGGAAACTGAATTTTGGTAACATGTTTTCTGCCCAGGCGGTAAATGATTAATGTGATTTTTTGTATTTCATATGAAATGCTACATCATGGAAAGACCACCTTCATATGAAGTGCAACATCTAATTTGATTTTTAATGATTCAACCATAAAGTAATGTTTTGAAAGCATTATATTGAGCCGTATATTGATTTTTGAAAAGCAGTTTATGAGTTTACAATTAAATATTTTTTAAAGAGTGTACTTTGAAGTAGGTCTTGTGATCTGTGCCTGAGAAATATTTTTTTTGAAGGAGAAAGAAAAAATGAACACAAGAATTGGGAAAGTATTCTCTTTTTTTATGTCCAAAAAAGTCAAGAGACCTATAAGTGTTATCCTGGCTTTTGCAATGCTTATTACAAGCATTACTTTTAGTTTTCCGGAAGAAACGACATATGCGTCGGATGTTCCGGATGGATTTACAACCATCTATTTCAGAGATGATACAGAGAGTGGATGGATTGGTAATAATAATGCGGTTATCCAGGCTGTGGATAATACTAACGGACATGATTATTACATTATGAAGAAAGAAGATTCAAGAACATGGAGTCTTAGAATCAGAGCAAAGGCTTATAATTTTACATTTAACAGATTAAGCCCGGATAGAAAGAAACAATGGAACTCATGGAGTGCAGGTGGAAGAGGAAGTAACAGAAATGACTACTCCACATGGAAGAGCACATATCATGCAACAGTTCCTGAACATGGTTACTGGGATGGTACACCGGTAGTTTCATACGATTACTTCAAAGAAGGAGATGTAGTATACCTTGACTTCTATGAATTTACTGATGAAAACGGTGGATATAACTGGGAAAAAGGAAATGCAGTATTCTATATCAATTTTACCGAATACTCTAAGAATGATAATAATGGCAATGATATAAAAATCAGCAGTGCCGATAAAGAGAAGTTAGTTCCGATAAAACTTAGTGACTCTCCGGAAACACAGGTTTTCAGATATGTGGTAACTAAAGAGGATGAAGGTGCTACGGAACTTAGATTTTTCAGAGGAAATGATGAATATCTCTGGAATGATTCTGTTGTTATGAAATACAGTGATTACAAAGTAGGTAATAACTGCGTTAAAGTAAAAGACTGGGATAATACCGGATATGTATGTCCATATGTTCCAAGAAGACATATTACAAAGATTGATTCAGTATCTATCATAACTACAGGCAATAAGAAAGTAAATCGTAAGATTGATATCGATCTTGACATACAAGGTGAGGTTGAATATCTGCTTATGGATGAAACAACACTGGATATTAATAAGATAGACAGTGATGGAAATATTATTGCAACAATGGATGAGGTTTGTCTTGTTGATGACAGTAAGACAAGTGATACTCACAGGGAATTGTTGTTTAAAGAAAGTGGAACTTATAAAATCAATGCAATGGTAACTGATGGTTATGATGAATTTCCGGCAGAAGAAATTATCACAATAGTTGATGATGAGGCTCCTGTTGCCGGATTTGAAATGACAGCAGTTGAAGGTGAAGCGGTAGATGATTATAAGTTTGTAAGAAATAATCAAGGACAGGCTCATATTAAGATTACAGACAGTTCTGTAGCGGAACTCGGAGATTATATAATATATAAGAATTACAAACTTTATCATGATGCTAATAATGATGGTAACTATGAGGAAACAGAAATAATTGATACTCATGATTACGATCTGGATGCATTAAATGAAATATCAGAAGATGAATTATCTTTTGCATATGAATTATCTAATGTAGGTAAGTATAAAATTGTACTTGATATTCAGGAAAAATTTGATGATACAATTCTTTCATTAATTGATGAATCAGTATTTTTAAAAGGTCAGATTGAAAAAGAATTCGAGATAATTAACAAGGCACCTTCTTCAGAAATGAAGATTGAGAAAAGCAAGATTGCGGATATTATATTCACAGTAGGTAGTGCCGGAAGTGATGAGTTAAATGATTATGCCGCTGAAAGTGCTAAGGTTAAAGCATATTTAAAAGAACAGGGAATTGATGCAAGAGTTACAACTGTTGAGACATCATCATTAAATGCAACAGATACTTTCGCATGGAAAGAGTATGATCATTATAATTATAAGGACTGGTATCTTCCAACACTCGATAAGCATATTATCTATGACGGAAAAGATATAAAGATGCTTGGATACAGTTATGATGCACTAAAAGACTTTCTTTATGTTGAAGATGATAATGCTAACAAGAAGATATTTGACTTTGATCTTCAAAGAGACAAAACTGACTGGCACAGTATGGAAGGTGGAGGATTCCTTTTTAATGCTGTTGTAAATGATGAGGAAAACTATATACAGGGTTACTGCGTACTTGTTACTCAAAGAGGATTAAAAGTTGTTCAGATTAACAAAACTAATCTGGATACATTCAGAGATACTCGTGCTGGCAATGTTGAAAAATACGGAAAATGTTTAAAGACATATAATATAAAGAATCTGTATGATAATCATCATTTCAGAATAATAGTAGATAAGAATACTATTACTGTATACGATGACGGAGAATTGTTGGTTAATGAGTATGTACTTCCAGATGATGGCATAGATGCATACGGATACGGACCAATTATCAGTCATGGAAGCCATGCCTGCAGCCAGCAGTCATACTTTACATTTAAGAATATTACAATGCAGACTGTAACAGGAAAGAGCCTTAGTGATGTTATCAACGAACATGAATGGCTTCCTGGTACAAATCATTATGTTATTAACTTAAGCGGAGAGGTGATTCCTGAGCTTTCTGATGAAGGAAAAACTTCTGATGTTGCAGCAGCACTTATTTCGAACGACGTAATGTTCTTTGGAATCGGTAATGATAATTCGATTGATTCATATAATAAACTTTTGAATATCATCGATGGTTACGGAGAGAATATTCAGTTAACACAAAAAGCAGAAGATGAAGAAGTAAATGAAGATGATATAACAGTTGTTAAGGCTGTTAATCAGATTGTTTCAAGAATTGAAAATGACGTTCTTTCAAAGGATTACAATATTTACGAAACAATCACTACAGATGAGCCTGTTGAATATTATGATACATACTTAGATCCTGAAAATGATGAAATAGGACATAATGAATGGAAATATGAGTATGATTCATCGGTGTTTAATGAAGGTAACGGAACTCGTGATGAGTTTGTAACAGATGAACCTGTAACGCTGTTTGAAAATTCAGGTGCGTATAAGATAACTCATATAGTATCTGATGATCCTACACATGGAAATGAAAATCTTAATGATTATGCAGAGTATGCAGATACTGATGAATACAAGAAACTTATACTTGCCCACAACAGACCTGTAGCAGACATGAGTGTTAAACTTATGCAGTCAAAGGACGGCAAAAAGTGTCTTGTAAATGTTACATACGAATCAAGCGATGCAGATCATCCGTCAGATTCAAAAAAAGGAATCAGAGAAGAAAAATTCTATTATAAAGAATTGAATGAAAATGAATGGACACAGGGAAGATTTCCTTCTGAAGTTGAGATGGGAAAAATCTATCTTGTTAAGTACATTTCAAAAGACTTAGAAGGTGCATATTCAAGACCTTGTGTAAGAACAATTAATACAAATGATGCAAGAGTCTATATTAAGCCGGAAGATAATACTCCACCGGATATTACACTTGTTGTAAGTAAGAATCTGATGGAAGTCGGTGAAGAATTATCAGTTGAAGCATATGCCGAAGATGATAATGGAGTAAGTGACTTTGTAATTAAATGCAATGATGAAGTAGTAAGCAGAGATTACGGAAGATTTATTGTAAAAGCAAATGAAGCTTGTACTTTTATCGTTACTGTGACAGCAACAGATCTTTCCGGTAATACTTCAAGTAAGAGTGAAGAAGTCAAAGTTATTGACAATACAGATAAGATTCCACCTGAAATAATAATAGACAGTCCACATGATGGATCAATCTCAGGTGATACTGATATTGTCGGTACCATTAAAGATAACAAAGCTTTGGATTCATACACTATTACTAAAGCAAAATTAAACGTTGAAACAAATGAGGAATCAGAAGTTGAAGTTGTTAAGACATCAGATGAAGAAGTAATAGATGATGTAATTGACACAATCGATGTTGATTCATTAGAAGAAGGTTACTATAAGTACACAATTACAGCTAAAGATAAAGCAGGTCTTTCATCAACTGTATACATGGTTATTACAGTAAGAAAAGAAGTAAAAGACACAACTCCACCGGACTGTTCGATTGAGACAATATCTTTAGATTCTAATAGTAATGAGGTTGTAATTACTGCGTCCGTTAGTGATAATGAGAACTTAGCAGGTTATAATCTTACTTTATACAGAAAAGATAACGAAGATTCAAAAACTGTAATTGCTGATGGAACTGATGCGATTGAACATGCACAGATTGCTAGCATAAGTACAGATGATTTAGATAATGGTGAGTATGTATTAGAACTTTATGCATGGGACGGTGAAGAGAATTCATGCATATCAAGAGGTGGATTTACATATGAAGCAAGTTCCTCAGAGGATGTTATTATAAGGGATGAGGACATTACCCCTCCTGTTGTTGCAGGAAATATTAAAGCATCTACAGATGATAAAGGGTTACATATTACACTTAATGGTTCAATAACTGATGATAACCTTAAAGTATATGAGGTAACTACCGGTAAGAAAAATGAAGACGGAGTTGTAGCTGATGAGATTACAGTTAAGACAGGCAATGAGTCAGTAGTTGATTCCGATATTGCTTCATACACTTACAGTGAAATAGTGCCGGGAGATTATGTTGTATATGTTACAGCTGAGGATGAAGCAGGTAACCTGACAAAAGCGTCATATGTTGTTACAGTTACTCAGAACGGAACAATTGAAGACGTAAATAATAATGGCGGCGGTGGAAGCAATAATAATGATGATAAGTATTATGGTGATTTGAATTTAACATTATCAAGTACTTCAACTGATGCCGGAAATATTGTATATGGATACATAACATATCCTAAGAATGCCAAGAATGTGTCTGTAACAGCAGATAAAGGTGAAGTTACACTTAACGGTAGAGTTGCAACTATTATGTATACTCAGGCCGGACTTGTTACAGTTACATTGTCAGCAGAAATTGACGGTGAGAATAAACAGATTGAGAAGAGTATAAGATACTACGACAGAAATGATAAAAATGCACCTTATGTGGAAATCATTTCGCCTGAACCTGATTCTGATTTAGGTATCAAGACAGATATAGTCGGAACGGTAAAAGATGAAGAAGGATTAGCTTATTACGTATTAGAGTATAAGTTAAACGGAACAGATAATTATATCGAACTTGCAAAAGGTTATGAAAATGTTGAAAACATAACACTTGCAACATTAGATAAGACACTTCTTATGAACGGAAGTTATTCAATTCGCTTAAGTGCTGTTGATAACGGAGGTAACATTGTCAGAACAGAGAGAAGTGTTAATGTTAGCGGTGATTTGAAAGTCGGAAATATGTCAATCGGATTTACTGATATCAATACAAATGTATCCGGAATTCCGCTTTCTGTAACAAGAAATTATGACAGCAGAAATAAAGCGTCAGGAGACTTTGGAACAGGCTGGACATTAGGACTTAACAGCGTAAAACTTACCGAGAGCCATGATATAGCTACAGGATATGAAATGGCTCAGTCAGGTACAGCTTTCAGTACAAAGTATGAGATGGTCGAAACTTATAGCCATGACATTACAGTTTCATATGGTGACGGTACAAGTGACAGATTTAAGGTATCTTTCTCACCACAAAGAAGAGCATTAGTACCTATTTATGATGTAAGCTTGAATTTTGTCTGTGTAACAAATAAAAAGGTCAAATTGCAGTTGGAAGGTTCAAATTATGCGTTAGTATATAGTAACTTCCTGTTGTTTGACGATATTGAAATGTCAGAAAATCATTCATACATTTTAACGAAAGAAGATGGAACAAAGCTTTACATTTCTCCTAAGTATGGCTTGACAAAAGCAGTAGATACTAATGGAAATACAATTACCATATCTAAAAACGGATTCAAACATTCGAACGGAATGGGTATAGATTTTACAAGGGATAAGAACGGAAGAATTATTAAGGCAACTGAAAAAGACAAAGATGGTAATGAGTTAGATTACATGTCTTATGTATATGATGAAAATGATAATCTTATCATGAATATCGATAAGGCAGGAAGAAGTGTAACGTATACATATGATAATAATCACAATCTTATTGACATCATTGATCCTTCAGGAATTGCTATAGCAAGAAATGAATATGATGACGAAGGAAGACTGGTTGCAACAATTGATGCAGACGGTAACAGAACCGAATTTGAGCATGACATTGATTCAAAGACAGAAGTTATCAGGGACAGAAAGGGTAATCCTACTGTATATACATATGATGATAACGGAAATGTTTTAAAAACAGTTGATGCTCTTGGAAATATTACTACAAACACCTATGATGCAAACAACAATAAATTATCATCAACAGATGCCAACGGTAATACAACATATTTTGAATATGATTCAGATAATCGTCTTAAGAGTCTTACAACAGCAGAAGGAACTGTAGAAGAGTTAACCTATAATGAATTAAATATTGTAACTGATATTAAATTTGCAGGAAAAGATATTGCTTCGATGAATTATGACAGCAAAGGAAACCTTACTAAGGCAGAAGATTCATTAGGTAATTCAACAGATTTCACTTATGAAAAGGATGGCAAATTATCATCTGTAGCAGATGAAATCGGTACTGTACATAAGATTAAGTATGATACAGACGGTAACCTTGTTTCTATGGAAGACGGTAATGGTAACACAACCAAGTATGATTATGATGAAAACGGAAGATGTGTTGCAGTTACGGTAGCAAGAACAAATGAGGATGGCAGCAAGAGCGAATATACATCAAGATATGTATATGACAATGCGGGAAATGTTATTTCTGAAATCAGCAATTCAGGAATTGTTACAACAAACGAATATGATTACAGAAACAATGTGACAGCACAGATTACTGCTGATGGAATCAGAACTAATTATGAATATGATAATCAGTCAAATCTTACAAAGATAACATATTCAGATGGAACATTTGAAGAGTTTACATATGATAAAAATGGTAACAATATAACAGCCAAGGATAGAATGGGTGTTACTGTTACAATGACATATGATAAGATTGACAGACTTATTAAAAGAACATTTGCTGACGGAAGCAGTGAGAATTACAAATATGATGCTAATGGAAATGTAATATCGGTAACAAATGTTGAAGGTGGTGTAATTAAGTATTCATATGACAGTATGAATAGAAATACACAGATAGAAGATGCATATGGTAATATTTCAACATTTGAATACAATGAACGTTCGCTTTTAACAAAATTTACTGATGCATCAGGTAATGTCTTTGAGTATGAATATGATGCAAATGGTAATCAGACCGGACTTATTTATCCGGATGGAACTAAAGAGCAGTTAGTATATGATGCAAGAAACAGGGTAGTTAAGAAGATTGATAGAGAAAATCATGAAACTTCATACAATTATAACGGTGTTGATTTACTTACTGAAGTAGTTGATGCATGTGGTAACAGTTATGAGTATGAGTATGATGAGACAAATGAACTTGTTAAAGTAACTGACGCGAACGGAAATGAAACAAGATACGTATATGATGCTGATGGAAGAGTTACAAAAGTAGTTAATGCATTAGGAAAAACAGCTGAGTATACATATGATTCATATGGAAAAGTTGTAGGATACAAGGATTATAAGGGAAATCAGAATACATACACATATGATTCAAATGGCAACCTTACGAGAATGAGTTGTAATGATGGAAGTACAAACTTTACATATGATGAGTTTGGAAGATTATCAAAGGTAAATGATAACCATGGTGAAATTGTGTATGCATATGATGAATTTGGAAGATTAGCGTCTAAAAAGACATATAATCTTGGAGTAACAAAATACACATATACAAGCAGTGACGATATTAAGACAGTCACACATAATGTAAATGGTGTTGATGTTGCAACGACAACATATGACTACGATTTAATGGACAGAGTTGTAAAGGTTGTAGCTCATGATGGTGTTGCTACTCTTTATGAGTATGATGCAATCGGTAACAGAACTTTAGTTAAGCATGAAGGTGGTCTGAGTGTAAGATACACTTATGATGTATGTTCACGCATGATTAATCAGGTTGTTACTGATAAAGACAGCAATGTCCTTATGTATTACGATTATTCATACGGTACTGCAGGAGAAAGAACAAAGACTGTAGAGGTTGTAAGAAATTCTGCAGATGATAATCAGGCAAGAATAATTTGCAACCAGTATGAGTATGACGAATTACTCAGACTTACAAAAGAAGTAATCAGTATAAAAGAGAATGTGGCATTTGATGATGTCATAACACTTGATGGTGAAAATGTTACTTTAGCTGACTTTGATGAATTTGCAGGAAGCATAACAAATGAATACGAATATGACAGTGTTAGTAACAGAACATCAAAGAATACTGTTATAGAAGGCAATGTAGATGGTTATGCAGATGAGATTGAAGAAGGAATCACATCATACACATATAATGAATTAAACCAGTTAACATCAGCAAGAACACAAGAAGATAAAGTTATTAACTATTCTTATGATGATAACGGAAATCTTATTTCGGAGTCAGGAAGTATAACAAAAGCTTATACTTACAGCTCACAGAATAAACTTTTAACAGCAACAATAAGCGAAGGCAACAATGTAACCATTGAAAGTTATGAATATGACTTTGAAGGTAACAGAATATCTAAGCAGACAGGTGAAGAGGACAAGGTATATTATCTT
>CACXFB010000081.1 GCA_902766825.1 uncultured Lachnospiraceae bacterium | reverse complement strand
GATGATTAGACTTGCAATAATAATGCCAGTGATTATATCGATTGCGGTAAGTCTTTTGCAGATGTGCATAAGTCTTGTATTCTCGGACATTATAGGATTTATTGTTGTACAGACCAAAGCGATATTTGCAACAATGGTTGCAAACGGAGCATTAATATTTAACTATGGAATGGTCTTACGTTCAAAGTTAAGCAGCCCGACAGATATAAAGTATTCAACAGGCTGTGTTGTATGTCTTATTATAGCAATTATTTCTGTGGCCGCAGGGGTAATATATTTTAGCAGGTTTGATATCCTATCTAAGGAGGATTGAGAAGTCCAGCGGTGATATGTCAAGCAAAATTGAAAAGTTTTTAAAGGCTTTTTCATATCATATGCTGAAAAAAGGGTAACCTTAATAAGCCCTGCATAATCTGTTTTTTAAAACAGGGAATTCATCAGCAGTAATAGTTTACTATTCCGCTGCTCGATATAAGCGATTGTCTTTCAGCAGTCGAAAGAATAAACGCACAAATTTACGGGCAGTTAATGCGAGTGCATGTTTGTGTTGATATCTGTTCACCTCTTTATATTTGAGGTGATAGAAGTCGCTGTATTCCTTGTCGCATCTTACAAGAGAGAAAGCTGCTTCATACAGATAGTATTTTAAAAAACGGTTGCCGGATGGAATAAGTCTTGTAACTTCGGATTCAAATTCATCGTAGACAGCAAGGGCTGTAGTACTGAAGATTTTGCTAAATACCTTCTCCTGTGTCATAGCAGAATACTTCTTGAACAGCACATTTATAAATCTTTGCTTTTCTTTAGTGAGATTTTGAACAGCAAAAAAACGTGCTCGTGTGAGGTTTTGGAGAGCTTTATAACGATAGTCTCCGTAAACAGAGGTTGATTTAAGACCAATCAGAACAGTGTCAAGGGAATGAGAAGTTAAGGCAGAGAGAATTCTTTTTACTAACTGCGTAGAACCCTTATGTGAGTTAGCAACAGAAAAGTTGCTGTGCTTATCACCGTTAGGAAGCATTAAGTAAACGACATTGGATTTGCTGCTTACATCAATACCGACGTAAAGTGTGTTCATTGTAATCACCTTCTTTCGTTATGGATTAAAGTGTTCATGTACTTAAGCAAACAGCCAGCTGGTTTGAAGCTAACTTCCATGTCAGGGGAACAGACTTTCCATGAAGCAACCATTATTGGTTCAACAGGAGGAAAAAGAACTATAACCTGATTGACACTAGGACAATTATATCATGGGCTTTGCTAAGCCTATTGAACAATTTTTATTTAGTAACTTATTAACCTGGGATACATGTATTTGTGTATCTAAAAGATATTATACGAGGAGGGAATTACTATGGATACAAGTTAAGATTTAATGAATTGCAACTGTGTAATTGTTGATTCAGGAAAGAGGTATTTTTATGAAAAAATATTCTATAATTTGTATTATGGTTTTAACTATAGTAATGTCCGCATGTGGAAATAAAAAGAAGAATACTGTATTGGATGATAGTTATGAAGAAAAAGAAACATATATTACAAATAGCATTGATGAGAAAAATGATATGACATTACTATACTCGGATGATAGTGTTAATGTAACAAAGATTAATGCATTAGATGAAGATATGTATGTAAGTAATCAATGGAAATATATTTCATTAAAGGATGCGGTTCAGAATCAGGATGCCATAGTTATGGTTACTGTAGATGATACTTATGAAATAAAAATAGATACAGTATGTGATGGTGCTGGCGTAACTATATATAAAACTATAATGAATGCAACTATTGATGAGATATATAAGAACAATGAAAATGATTATCTAAATAAAGGTGATACCATTAATATCAGCATTCCTGTATCATCAAGAGAAAAAGATGAATATACTGTCGATTTTCAAAATGGAGAAAAGTATATGTTATTAATGTCTGATATCAATTTATTGGAAAATGATACTTTATCTCAAAAACAATATGTAGATTATTATATAGCTATGCCGCCAATGTTTATTTTTCAAATTGAAGGTAATGACATGTTGAAATTAAACGAGATGCAGATGGGTGAGTTGAATGTTGCTTTTGATGAAATATTAATTGATGATTTCCAAAAAAAAATCGGAATTGATATGATGAAATAAATTTTTGGGAGACTATTTGTATATGGAGTTGAATACTAATGAAAAAAATAACCAAAACGATATTAATAATATGTCTTATTATGTTTTGTTGTAGTGATGTTGTATATGCAATATCACAAACGACGCTAGAAAATAGTCATAAGATAGATTCTGTTACTGGGTGGGGATTTAGTACACAAAAGCATCACATGGGGACTAAGAACACAACATATTCATTTTCGTCACAAGGAGTGTATGCGATTTATAATACATATGTTACTCAAGGATGTGCATTATGGGGAAATAATTTGAGTGCAGTATATTCATCTAATTCCTCTACGGCAATGGGATATATATATACGATATATGATTCAACTAATAATATATTAGCATCAGCAACCACATCATCAACTAGAACAGATGGACTTACAACTGGATGGTCAATTAAAATAAATAAAGCTAATTTTGATTCCCTGTCTACTAGTTCGTTAAAAAATAAAACGATGGCACATGAGATGGGACACGTTTATGGGCTGAAGGATTTAACATTGTCAACATTTTCATCTCAAATTATGTATGGATATGTTAATTCCTCTATGAATGTTACTACAAATGATATAAATGGAATGAAAGTTGTAACGGAAGTTCATACTCATAGCGGATATTATCCTAAATCATATCAGAAACGCGATTCGAGCACGCATTTGGTAAGATGTACAATTTGTAAATCTTATATTATAGAGAATCATACAAGTTTGACGAATTGTACAAAATGTGGATATCACAATTAGAAAAAAATATGATTACTCTTGTTGAATGAGTTAAAGGAGCAGGGCAAGATTATACTTATCGCATGCCATGATAAAGAGGAGCTGGAGCTGCTTACGGATACGATTTTCTACATGGAGGAAGGAAAGAGTGTGGCGTAATAAAAACTTCCATATGATACTTATTCTCAAATATAATAATAGAAAGAAAGGAGTCTCATACTATAAGAAACATGGTACTCATTGATTGAGTCTTATGTATATGCCAATGTATATGTGGATGGTGACGGAGAAATTCTTTCTGCTTCAATAAAGAATATGACCGCATCAGATGAGTTCCACATTCCTGATGATTATAAAGTGGATATTTCTTGCCTGTGGCTATTGATGTAGCTTTATGAGATTAAAAAACTAGTATTGACAATCGTAACTGTAACAATGATTGTAATTTTTTCTTATGCAGATTTTATTACACCTGCAACAGCAGCAAATACGACGAATACAAGTTGGACAGCAAATTTAACGATTGCTGGTAGTGGGAAGATGATAAATGGTTATGGCAGAAAAAAGGAGAATACAACGCCGGTACATATTTATTAT
>CACXFB010000080.1 GCA_902766825.1 uncultured Lachnospiraceae bacterium | reverse complement strand
GATGCCTGAATTAAAAGAGATGCCTGAATTAAAAGAGATGCTTAAGAATAGTTCTCCTTTATATCCGAGCGTAGAACAAATATATGAGATAGTTTTTGAACAGTATATTATGCACCAAACCAGAAATGAATCATTATGTTGTTGGGATGACTACGATATAGGACATGGAAATTATTTTATTGTTTTCGAAAAATCTCGATTGCTTGATTATATGGATAATGCAATTGAAAAAGTCATAGCAGAGGCGTTTTGGCCAGAAGGGTGGAAACACTATGGGATATATTGCCAAAATCACATTGTTGATGTTATTTCACCATATGAGCCTATAATAAAACACATGGATGTATAGGATTTATTTGAACTTTTAAAGGAGGTAATCATAGTGAATGAATATAACGAATATGTTAGGGAGATTTTTTCCACAGCCGGTGACATTGTCATAAAATCCATGATGGGCGGATATCTTGTATATTTCAATGGTAAGCTGATAGGTGACATTTGTGGTAATGAACTGTTTTTGAAAAGAACGCCGACATCGGACAGGCTGCTTAAAGATTGCGAACTTCGTTATCCGTATGAAGGGTCAAAGACACTGATGTATGTATTTGACAGATTTGAAGATTTGGCGCTTATTGTGGAACTTCTGGATGGTATGTATGCAGAGCTTCCGGAAAAGAAAACTGCAAAAGCAAGAGGAAAAAAATAAATGAAAAAATTATTTACAGCAATCAGGCACTCTGATATTGAGGAAGTAAAGCGAATATTAGATAAAAAGCCGGAAGAGGTAAATTGTGTAGCCGGCCCGACACCAAAGAAGGATCACGGACAATCGCCATTGCAGGTTGCTTTAAAAAACGGTCAGATTGAGATTGCGGATTATTTGATAGATCACGGAGCTGATATTAATTACTGTGAGGCAGAAGATGAAGATAACGGATTAAGAATGCCAGTTATTTTTGACGCCATTACAGCCATAATTGATTCTCTTTGTTATAAGAAATTCGATATATCAGATAAAGCATTGATTATATTGAAAAAGCTGATTAATAATGGGGCTAATGTTAATTCATTTACCTCAAATGGTTTAGGAACATTCAATTGGGCTGTTTTGAAAGCCGGGAATATAATATTATATCCCAATTTATATATGGAATCTCAGGTAGAGGTGCGTAATAAACTGGCACGGATATTAGATTTGTTGATTGAAAATGGTGTAGATATTATTGCGTGGGCTGATAGAGGATACTATGCCAAGCCAAGCGCCAGTCCGACCAGTAGAGTAATGCTACTTAATCCGGTAAATATGCAAAGCGGATTGAATTTGGAAAAAATGGAGCCTATGCGTGATTTTATGCAGGAATACTTTAGAAGTAAGGATATAATTTTAATAAACGATGCACAGTCGATTAAATACAAGGATTTTGAAAAAATCCAATAGACTCGATAGCTTATGATAAAGCTACGGGCAAATTAATATTATTACTGTCAGATGGTATGGATTGGTCAGATGAGAAAAGACATTTAATATTATTACAAGAGAAATTGAATTCGTATATTTTTTATATAGATACAAAACAATATAAAGAATATCTTGGCGGATTGGGAGAAGATGCTGCTAATATAAAAACTATCGAAATAAAGATTTCATTTCTTTTCAAAGAACCGGACATATGTGGACAATTAATTGACAGGGCAAAAGAAGTTTTAAATAATATTTTTGATAATGTTATTGTGATATATGAACATGGTTCAAAAGATAATGATTTATAGAGGTATGTAACAAAACAATTTAAGATTTTTCTTGAAAACAATTTTTAATTCGATTAGCCTTTTCTTAGGACGTCTGAATCTTGCCTAAGAGGAGGCTTTTATGAATAAAGAAGAACTTCATAGATACATTTACGAGAGCAAAGGAAATGAGAGTAATATTTGTCAGATATGTGCGATAAAAGACGGTGAAATCGTGTATGAGGATAGCTGGCGCGGATTTAAGACAGCGGATCCTGTCAATGTAAACTCTGTGACTAAAGGCATCATGGCTATACTTACAGGCATTGCTGTTGATAAAGGAGCCATTGAGAGTCTTGACGAGAAAGTCATAAATTTTTTCCCTGATTATCAGGTTAAGAGAGGCGAAAAGACAATATACGATGTCACCATAAGGCACCTTCTTACTATGACTGCTCCCTATAAGGGCAAGTCAGAACCGTGGAAAAAAGTATGTACTTCGGATGATTGGACAAAGGCGGCACTGGATTTCCTTGGAGGGCGCAACGGAATAACCGGAGAATTCAGATATGCAACTCTTGGAATACAGATACTTGCGGGAGTTATAGAGAGAGCAACGAAGGAGAGATGCATTGATTTTGCAAACAGGAATCTGTTCATACCGCTCAGAATCCCGGAGCACACAATTCATGGTGCCAGCAGCAAAGAGGATCAGTTTGACTTCTTTATGAACAAAGGTCCAAGAAAGAATGAGTGGTATTCAGATCCGCAGGGAGCTGTAACGGCTGGTTGGGGATTGTGTGCATCGGGGAGAGACCTTGCCAGGATTGGCGATATGGTCTTAAACAAAGGAATGTTTGCCAAAACGAGGATTGTGTCAGAAGACTGGATCACACAGATGCTCACGCCTTATTTGAAGCTTGGTGAGCGTTTCGGTTTTATGGAATACGGATATCTGTGGTATAAGCCCTACGAGGACAGAGAGGTTTACGCTGCGATAGGAGACAGCGGAAACATTATCTATGTGAACAAAGAGATGAATATTTCTGTAGGTGTAACAGGAACATTTAAACCGAGAATATTTGACAGGGTGGAATTTATAGAGAAAAAAGTTCTATGCTGTTCTACATGTTGAGTGCTAGAGAATTGATAAAAAATAGAAAAGACTTTGACGAATGCAGAAGAGATTTAAAAAAACTGAAGAGGATTTGTCAAAAATAAAAGGAGACCTAAAGTATGGAAACAAAAAAGCAGGGCAATAATTGGACAGCTTACTATGACCCCGAAACAGGACGGTACTTTGCCGAAATCATTTATACAAGTCGTGAGGGACGTGAGCAGTACAACTATGAGATAACGCAGGATATCTACATGAGACTTGGTACTTTTGGAGATGACACGGATAATGAAAGACTGATTAAGTCAGAGAAAATGACATATTCGTTTGAAAATACAATGTACGGTACACTTGGTCCGGAAAGAACGGTCTGGGACGAAGAAGCCAACGAATCGATGGAGAAAACGGTCAGGAAACAGGAAAAGAAGAAAAAAGGCTGATGCTATGACGGATATCAGCTAATGGAGGACATATGGCGATGGAAATCTGGGATTTATATAACCTGAATAATGAAGTTATTGGAGAGCACATTCGTGGAGAGGAAATGCCGGAAGAAGGGTATCATCTCGTTGTCCATATCTGGATTCGTAATTCTAAGGGACAATATTTGATGACAAAGCGGAGTGCAAAGAAAAAGACATATCCTCTTATGTGGGAATGTGTTGGCGGTTCAGTTTTGAAAGGGGAAAAAAGCCTTGAGGCTGCAATTCGTGAAGTGCAGGAAGAGGTTGGCATTATCCTTAGCCCCGAACAGGGCAGGAAAATATTAACTCAGGTTCGTGATTACGCAGGTGGCAAGAGAGTAAATGACATAAACGATATTTATCTGTTTTCATATGACGGCCTCATTTTACTGTCGGAAGCGTTAACTGATGAAGTTGCCGAGGATGCGTGGATGAATCGGGAGGAGATTTTATCACTGTATCACAGTGGAAAAATGGTCAGTGTAATCAAAGACCTTTCCTATTTTGTTGAAAATGAAAGCGGAGAATTTCTATAAAGATTTAAAAGAATTTGCTGAAAAAAGAAAAAATGAAACGGGGGACGGTTCCTCGTTTCACTCAAAGGAGGAAGTGTATTGGATAGCAGCAAAAAAGTGTGCATTTTTATTTATTCGTTTTTATATGCGCTAGCGTGGATTTTATTTGTAAAATTTGAAGAGCATAATTTATTGGGGTCACATTATACGATTACTATGAACAGGTGGTTTCGTGGACTGTGGCATTATGACATTGAGATAGGGCATTTCAGGGGCGTGTATTTTTTCTCGCAGCTGCTTGGGGGATTGTTGCTGGCGGTATGTATCTTTTGGACCGGCATCGGAGTTGTTCAGTTTATAAAAAATAAAGATATTAACAGTGTGGATAAGGATATATTTGCTGCAACTGTATTGTATATTATTGCATTAATAAAGTTTGGATTCTTGAGATTATTAGATATAAATTGTGGAATGATAATGTTGATTGCTGTTTCTATGAGCAGCACGATGTATCTTGTGGGTTTGTTTCTTGAAAATAACAAAAAGATGGTTTTAATATTGCGCATAATATGTGTGGCTGTTATGGTTATTGGAGTCATAGTAAGAACCATATGCGGTATTAATCTGCTTTCGGATATCATTGCAGGAATTCTTGTAAGCATACCGTCTGTTGCGCTGTATTCGATTTTTTGGGATGTGTAAAAAGAACAGGTAGTTGGTAATTAAAGATAAGCATCTATGTAATTGCCTTTTCCAAGCTCTTTAATTTTGTTCTTTAAATTAATATTGTATTGATTGGTATCAGTGGATTTGCTGCCTGACTGAGTGCTGCTTTGCTGCTTTAAAGCCTGAAGCTTTTGTTCAAGCTGTGCAATCTGTTGTTCAATTTCTTTCTTTTTTTGCTCAGCTTCTTTCTCGTCCTGAGTTTCTTTGCTGATAGTCTGAAGCTTTTTTTGGAGGGAAAGTATCTGATTCTTTATGGCAGATTCTTCGCGTGAAATGTCATTGTTTGAAGTTGAAGTAACAGGATTGGTATTTATATTTTCAATATACATAAGCAGACCTCCTTATACTTGGTTGATATAATCATATCGCATAAATGTGAAAAAAGAGTGAAGCAGGATAATCAATAAGTCATATGCCAAATCAGACTGTCTGTATCATAATACAATCGGATTAATTTCTTTGTGCCAAATACTGTGATCTTGCATTCAAATACAAAAATATCGTTAGTTACATAAACACCGTCGGGCATAAGTCTTGATCCCTGGTGGGATAAATCCTTGAATTCTTTTACTGTATAGGTCTGAAATAATCCTTCCGCATCTTTCATGCGAATTCTAATAGGTATCAACGCTCCGTCCTGGGAATGTTGACATATGACATCCACAGGTATCTTGGTTCTAATCATATTCTCACCTCTTTTAGTGATATTATTATAGAACATACGTTCGAATAAGTCAATGGGGTGAAACGGGGGACGGTTCCTCGTTCCAAGGTTGAGTCATTAGGTGAGTCATTAGGGACGGTTCTTACTGACTCATTGGAACGAAGAACCGTCCCCCGTTTCACCTCCCGTTTCACCCCGCCCCTCCGCCTCATCTACTTTTCGTAGGTTGTGCAAATAATGTTAAAGTTATAATATCAGCATGTGAAGTATATTAGAAAACGTTTTGGAAAGGAGACAAGATGAATCAATATATTACAGGGACAACGATAAGAGAACAAAGGGAAAGAAACAACATGACACAGTTTCAGCTGGCGGAAATTTTAGGAGTGAGTGATAAGACGGTTTCAAAGTGGGAGACTGCAAAGGGATATCCGGACATTACGTTGCTTGAGCCTATAGCAAATGCATTTAAAATATCGGTGCCGGAGCTCATTTCCGGAAATCATGTGCAAAATACAAATGTGTCGGCAAACATGATGCGGTCAAGATTTTATGTGTGTCCGGTCTGTGGAAATATAATTCATTCGATGGGGGACGTGGTAATCCACTGCCATGGTATTCAGCTGCTTCCTGCGCAGGCGGAACAGGTAGATGACGCTCATAAGATAATTGTTGAGCTGGTGGAAGATGAATATTATGTAAGGATTGAACATGACATGACAAAGAGCCATTTTATATCATTTATTGCGGCGGTATCGGCTGACAGGTGCCAGATGGTGAAGCTTTATCCGGAGGGAAATGCCAAGGCAAGGTTTAAGATTAACGGCGTGAAAAAAATATATTTTTATTGTAACCGTGACGGGTTGTTTTGCGGGGCAGTGAAATAAAGCTGAATTAGAGTTTAAATGAAATTATAGTGAAATTAAAGTAAATTTAGGGTAAAATGGGAGTGAAATAAAAGGAGGGCATGTGAGTTGAGCAGTTTTAAAAATCTTAGAATAGTTGATAATTTCTATCAGACATCACTTTTCTTTCCAATGCCTACGGTACTTATCAGTACATTGACGGAGGATGGAAAGACTACAGTTGGGCCGTACAGCTTGGTACAGCCATATTATGTTGCGGGAAAAGAGTACTATGCAATGCTTTTAAATGCACGCAATTCTTCTAACACCGCACAGAATATTTTAAGAAACGGAAAATGTGCAATTAATTTTGTAACAGATGACAGAAAGACCTTCAAAGAAGTTGTAAGGCTTGGATGGCCGGGAGATACACCGGAAGAGAAAATGAAGGATTGCAAGTTCACATTTGAAAAAGGAATTGCAGAGGGGGATGATAGGCCTTTGGTGGTAACGGAAGCATTTCAGGTAATTGAGTGTACCTGGGTGAGGGAATTAGACGGGGCAGATAAGGATTTGCCGGGACAGCTTGACGGGTATGAACCGCCATATCATGATTTTAACGGAATAACATCAAAGTTTGGAGCCACATTTATCTTAAAGATTGATAATATTCTTATGAAAGAGAAATATTATAATGCAATCTTAAACGGTGTCAGGGCAAAGGATTTTCCACGTATTCCTGTCGATTACGGCTATCGTGACAGCAAGAATTTCTGGTATGCAAAATTCAGACGTGCGCTACCGGAACTTCTTCCGATAAGATCGACTACGGTTGACAGTGTTAAGTATGCCGCAGACCGAATAGATGATAAGATTAAGTTTACGGATGAGGCATGCGCAAAGCTCGTGAATGTGCCAAGAATATTTTTGCCGACCGTACTTAAAGGCTGTGTAGCATGGGCACGAGAAAATAATGTTGAGCTGATAACAGCAGAGCATATGGATGAGATTAACGATAAGAGATCCAAGGAAAAGAAGAAATGAGTGTATTCACGAGGTGAAAAATGTATATGATGGATAATTCGTGAGAAAATTACGGGTTAGCCACTTTTGTAAGTAGCAGAAGTTGTTAATAATTCACCAAGGATAATTAAGGGTGATCAAGTTGGTGAAAATGAGGCTGAATTAATATGTAAAACACTCATTTTAATAATACAGCTTCTTTATTTGGAGAAAAAATCTCTAAATAAAGAAAAGAATATTGAAAACCGTATATAATAATAATATAATGAGTTTAGTTATTATTAGGAGGTGTGTGCCATGTTAGTAAAGGTATCGGTGGAGAATTTTAAGTCGTTTGATAAGCGTGAAGAACTTTCTATGGTTTCATCTAGTAAGATGCAGGGGAATAAGGATCATAAAATAAAGATTAAGCAGATTAATTTATTGAAAAATGCTGTTGTATATGGTGCGAATGCTTCTGGCAAGTCGAATTTATTTAGGGTGTTTGATTTTATTAAAACAGCTATTAACGATGGAATTCCAGTGAATTCAGCAAATGACTTCTGCCGTAATTCAAGAACAAATAAAAGAAGAGACAGTGTATTTGAATTGCAGTTTACTGTAGGTGATAAATTTTATGCATATGGTTTTTCTGTTTGTTTAAGTGAAAGAAGAATAACGGAGGAGTGGTTATATGAATTGTTGCAGGATGGTTCGGCTAATAATTTATTTATAAGAGAAGGCGCAAATACTCCAATATTGGGTGAGAAGGTAAAGCTGACAAAAGCAGAAGAAAATCGTTTCTCTGTGTATGCAGAGGACTTTGCTGGTCATGACGGACAGTTGTTTTTATCTGAAATGAATAGAGGAAAAAAATATGAAGAAACATCAAAGCTGAAATTTTTTAGAGATGTGTTTGATTGGCTTAATGATAACATTATTATATTGAATCCGAATATGGGAATCTCTAATACTGATGCATATTATAATCAGGAATCATTAGATAAGATTAGTAAATTGATTCAGACATTTGATACAGGCATAAGTCAGATTAGTACACGTGGTATTTCACGGGATGAGCTTAGTAAGATGATTCCGGTAGAAGTGCTTTCTGGTATATTTGCGTCATTAAAGAAACAGATGCAGGCAACAAATATGCCTAAAATACAGATGTCTTGGAGACTTGCAGATGGATTCTTTAACATCAAAATAGAAGGCAATGAAGAACCGGAGATTACAACTTTAGTATTAAAGCATGGTAAATCTTTCTTTGATTTTAACTTTGAAGAAGAATCTGATGGAACAAAGCGTTTGTTTGATTTGATAGATATGCTCTTAACAAAGAGGGAAGATACATTGTTTGTAGTTGATGAATTAGAACGTAGCTTGCATCCAAAGTTGACAGAACATTTCCTAAAACTATTTATGGATGCTCATGGAGGCGAGCGTATGCAGCTACTTTTTACAACGCATGAAGATACAATTATGGATCAGGATCTTTTTAGAAGAGATGAGATATGGTTTGTAGAAAGAGATGCCAATAATGCAAGTATAATTTATTCTCTCGATAGATTTAAAGAAAGGTATGATAAGATATTAAGTAAGGCCTATCTCGAAGGAAGATATGGTGCTATTCCTGTGTTTAAGCAGTTTTCATTCCGAAAGGAGGAGTAGCTATGCCAATCCATACTTATACAAATTGGAATGTTAGACCCTCGGATGCAGAAGAACAGATAGAGCCATTTAGAAAGTACTTCTTCATCTGTGAAGGTGCTAATACGGAAACATATTATTTTAGAAAGCTAGTTGATTTAAGAAAGGCTTTAAACATTCATCCATTAATTGATATTCGTTTAATGGAAAAGACAGAAGAACATAGTAATCTTTCTTATCCGAAGAAGCTGCTTGAATTTGCAGAGACTCTGAAAGATGATGAGTCTCTGGACTTTGATAAAAAACATGATAAAATGATAGTCATTTTTGATGCTGATATATTCGAGGAAAAGGTATTAGGATACGAGGTACTTATCAACAAAGGTGAGAAGAGTAACATTATTGGAATTACTAATCCCGGATTTGAAGTGTTTTTATTGATGCATATTGAAGGAGCCTTTGAAAAGTATATTAAGGATAAAAATGATAAGTTCTTTGAACTTGATGAAAAGAATAGATACAGGCATGCATATAACATGTTGTTAGATGCTACGGGAATGAATTCAAAGACGAACAGCAAGATAGGTAATCTTGCAGAGAATGTATTTGTTGCTATAGAACAAGAGAAATTGATTAATCAGGATATACATAATGTAAAAGGGGTAGTGTCTAGTAATATTGCAAGTATTATTGAAGGGATAATTGGGGATAGACCGTAGGAGGAAGAAAAGTGGTTGAAAAGTATTTGGAAGCAGTAAATAAGAAATGTGAAGTTTCAGAACCTTTGAGAATCAACGAAAATGAGGCAGACTTCGAAAAACTTGAGAAAAAAGTAAAGGCGGAGTTTCCGGAATCATTTGCAAGGTTTTACAAAAAGTATGATGGAGAGGCAAACCTGGAAGGATTTGCAGCAGGATTTGAGTTGCTGCCTCTAAATAGGGTAATTGAAGAGTTTGATTTTCTAAAGAAATCAGGAATAGAGTTTGACGCAGTAGGTACACAAGCAATATCAGATAAACCGGTTCCAAAGAATAAATGGATTCCATTTGCGTTTGACGGTTCAGATTGTTTTCTTGCCATAGATCTTTCGCCTGCTAAAGGTGGAGTAGTTGGGCAAATAATCGGACTTGATATGGAAGAGGATACGGCATATTTATTTGCGAACAGTTTCGATTCGTTTTTTGAGAAGATTGCAAAGCTTGTTGCAGATGGAAAACTGATTGTTGAAGCAATGGAAGATAAGGCTATTGTCAGCGAGTTTACAGGGCACTTTTTTAATCAGGTAAAAGAATATGCCGTTATAGATGAGAATATTCAAAATGTTGATATAGTTTTGGAGGATGATTTCTGGCTTAAGATGTTTGAAAAACAATTGAAAGTTAAGGACGGAAAAAGTACGGTATCAAGCAGGAGTATTTCAAAGCTGACAGGCAGCAGTTTTAGAATAATGAACAATCCGCAGAAGCTTAGCTGCAAACCTTTTGAATATATGGATAATGTTAGGGAACTTATAATACATAATTGTGAGCTTCGTGATTTTGAATCCATTGCAAAGATTAAGAACCTTACTACTCTGTATTTGATAGGATGTACAATCCCGGGTTGCAATGTGGCAGTATTAGCAGATGCACCTAAGCTTAAGCGTTTGTCACTTGGAGGTATAAAGGAATTTATCGATTTGAAAAAACTTGCACAGTCATCCAGTATTAAGGAATTGTCAATTCGAGATTTAGAAAATATAAATTTTCATGAGCTGGGTGAGTTTAAGGGATTAACCGCTCTTTCAATTGAAGGAGATTATCCAGATGTTTGTGAGGTCTTATCAAAGCTTTGCAGATTAAAGACATTGCAAATTAAATGTTCCCAACTTGAGAATTTAGAGTTCCTTTATAAATTAAATAAACTTGAGGAATTTGAGCTATTACAGCCTGCCCAAAATGAGGATGGACTTAGCGCAATCAGTTCCATGGCAAAGCTTAAGGAGTTTAAATATCCGGTAAAGGATTTAATGTTGTATAAAGATGTGCCAAGCATAGTCAAGGCAGGGTTTTGTTACACAAACAATGGCAAATACGAAGTCTTCAAGGGCTCAAAGCTTAACTCGATTGTCGTATTTGGTGATGCTAATGTAACTATGGATTTAGTCGATGATAAGATTGTACCAGAACTTGAGGCGTATGGTTTGAATATTACAAGTTTTTCTATGGTTGAGAAAAAATGATGAAACGAGGAACCGTCCCCCGTTTCACCTATTGACAATATTTATCCACGCGCTTATAATATAATTACAATTTAAAAATATTTTTAAATAGATTCAGGAAGAAGGTACAGTATGGGTGATACAAATATTTTTAAAGTTCTATCTGATGAGCAGAGAAGAGAAATACTCGTAATGCTAAAGAATGGTAGGATGAATGCCGGTGACATTGCCAAGCGACTTGATATTACACCGGCTGCATTGTCATATCACCTTAAGTTGCTTAAGAATGCGGATCTTGTTCTCGAATATAAGGAAAAGAATTTTATTTATTACGAGATTAACACATCTGTGTTTGAAGAGCTTATTTTATGGATAGGACAATTTGGAGGTGGCGAAAAATGAAGAAAATCATGTGGATAATATCATTTATTTCTTTGGCAGGTACAGCAATAGTGATTCAGTTTTTGCAGGAAAAAGTCCCTATGCACTTTGGGATGGACGGAAGTATTGACAGATGGGGATCAAAGTACGAGACGCTTGTGCTTCCACTGATAATTATTATTACTTCACTGATGATGCATTTGTTAATAGGCTATTTTGAGAAGAAAGCACAAAACGGCGTGGAGGAAAAAGACCGGGAAAGTGCCAGGTCAAATGCGAAAGTTATTGGAATAGCCGGAGTATTAACAGCTGCTATGTTTACTGTGATGCAAGGATATATTTTATATACTGCATTTAACACCGGGAAAGACAGTTTGCGCAATGTGTCTTCGGATATGGGAAAAATAAGCTATATTTCAATCGGCGTGGTAATGATAATAATGGGAAATTTCATGACCAAGACACGTATCAACAGTGCAATAGGTGTCAGAGTGAGCTGGAGCATGTATAATGACAATACATGGAGGAAAAGTAATCATTTTGGAGCAATAGTAAGTATAGTAACAGGTATTTTGATTATATTGACATCAGCTTTTTTGAACTTTACAGGTGCAACAATAGCGACAATCGGTTTAATAACTTTGTCAATGATTATTATATTAATTTACGCACATAAAGTTTATGTGGAAGAAATAGCGTCACAGTAAGTATATAAAGAATAAAAATGTAAAAGGTGATCGATTTTGTAAAAGTCGGTCACTTTTTTTATGACCGACTTTCAAGATGCACAAAAAAGAATGTGATAAAATATATAAAATGTACAAAATGCACAATAAAATTAAATAAGTATATGCACAATGTTGATTGAAGTTGACTGAGTATGCCTATATACTAAGGGTACAAGTTTGTGAGCTAATGGGTGAAACAGGGGAAAGGAGGCTGTAATTGTGGTTTATACGGTAACCTTCAATCCTTCGTTGGATTATATCGTGACTGTAGATGATTTTAAGCTTGGCGTTACCAACAGGACGACGTCTGAAATGATACTTCCGGGAGGAAAGGGTATAAATGTATCCACAGTACTCAGTAATCTTGGAATTGACAACACTGCCATATATTTTTCGGCAGGGCTGCTTGGAGAAGAGATTACAAGAAGAGTAAAGGAGAGCGGGATAAACGCTCAGGAGATAAAACTTCCTTACGGTAACTCGAGGATAAATCTTAAGCTTAAATCCATAGAAGGAACAGAAATTAACGGAGCAGGACCTGATATTTCAGAGGATGCCATGAGAATTTTCTATGAGAAACTGGATATGATAAAGGAAGGGGACATGCTGGTGCTTGCCGGAAGTATCCCAAAGAGTATATCACAGACCATATACAGTGACATTATGGAAAGGCTTAAAGGACGAGGAATAAAGATTGTTGTGGATGCGACAAGGCAGTTGCTTATGAATGTGCTTAAATATAAGCCGTTTCTCATCAAACCTAACAATCATGAGCTCGGAGAAATATTTGGTGTCACGCTTACAACAAAAGAAAGTGTCGTTCCATATGCGAAAAAGCTTTTGGAAATGGGAGCACAGAATGTGATTGTTTCCATGGCAGGTAAAGGAGCTGTTTTTGCAGGCTCTGACGGTGAAATATATCTTAGAGAGGCTCCAAAAGGAAAGCTTGTCAACGCAGTGGGAGCAGGTGATTCAATGGTAGCAGGTTTTATTGCCGGTTATCTTAGCAGGCAGGATTTGCTGTATGCATTTAAGATGGGACTTAGCACCGGCTCGGCAAGCGCATTTTCGGAGTACCTTGCTACAAAGGAAGAAGTTGAAAAAGTGTTTGCAACGGTAGAGTAGAAAGGAGGAATACCATGAGGATTACTGAACTTCTTGATAAGAAAAGTATAAGCCTTACAGCGGCACCTAAAACCAAGAGTGAGACGCTTGATATGGCGGTAGACCTTATGGCAGCCGGCGGAAAAATAAAGGATAAAGAAGCTTACAAAAAGCTTGTTTATGCAAGAGAAGAAGAGAGCACGACCGGTGTTGGCGAAGGTATAGCTATCCCACATGGAAAAGGCGACTGTGTAGAAAAGCCGGGACTTGCAGCTATGATTATCAAAGACGGAGTTGATTACGAAGCACTTGATGATGAGCCGGTAAATATTCTCTTTCTTATAGCAGCTCCTGACACACAGGATAATGTGCATCTTGATGTGCTTTCAAAGCTTTCAATGATGCTTATGGATGAGGATTTCAGAAACAATCTTATTAATGCAGAAGATGTTGATGAATTTCTTGACATAATTGATAAGGCTGATGAAGAGCGAGGTAGTGTTGATGAAAGTCTTGCGGATACGTCCATAGCAGATGATACATCGGACGGACTTAAGGTTGTTGCAGTAACCTCCTGTCCGACAGGTATTGCTCACACGTATATGGCTGCTGAGGGACTTGAAAAAGCGGCATCAAAAGCCGGCATTAAGATAAAAATAGAGACAAGAGGTTCTTCCGGAGCTAAAAATGTGCTTACAGCCGAGGATATTGAGGCTGCCGATTGTGTTGTTGTCACGGCAGATGCAAAAGTTCCTATGGACAGATTTAAAGGAAAGAAACTTATCCAGCGTAAAGTTGCGGACGGCATCAACAAAGCAGACGAGATTATGGAGATTGTAAAAGAAGGAAGTGCTCCGGTATTTGCAGGAGACACCTCAGAAGATGCAACTGACAGTGGAAAAGATGAAAAAGGCGGCGCAGGACATAAGAT
Source organism: uncultured Lachnospiraceae bacterium (assembly GCA_902766825.1). GTDB lineage: Bacteria > Bacillota > Clostridia > Lachnospirales > Lachnospiraceae > CACXFB01. Next base: position 47,970 of record CACXFB010000080.1, on the reverse strand, counting down.
TTATACATGGCTCATGAACGGCGTATCGCATATGCTTCCTTTCGTTATAGGCGGCGGTATACTGGTTGCAATAGCATTTCTTATTGATACGGTAGCCGGATATGGTTCATCAGGTGGCGGTGACTTTGGAAGTATAACACCGCTTGCGGCACTGCTTAAATACATTGGCGGACTTGCAATGGGACTTATGGTTCCTGTCCTTGCAGGATATATTGCATACGCAATAGCTGACAGACCGGGACTTGCAGTCGGATTTGTAGGTGGTATGTTAGCCGCCAGCGGAAATGCTGCACTTGAAGGATACACTTTTGCCGGTGGAACGATGATTGACGGAAAAGGAATAGGCGCATTTGGCAAATTCCTTACGAAGTTCGCGTTCCAGCAGTCAAACGGCGGCAATACCGTGTCAGGATTTTTAGGCGGTATAGCAGCAGGTTTCCTTGCAGGTTTTCTGGTTCTCGGACTTCAGAAAATATGTGCAAACCTTCCACAGGCACTTGATGGATTAAAGCCTACACTTATTTATCCGCTTGTCGGTATATTCCTTGAAGGAATTATAATGTGCTTTATCTTTAATCCGCTTATAGGACTTGCCAATACAGGACTTTCAAAAATGCTTACATCTATCTCTGATGCAGGAATGCTCACCGTATTAGGACTGATTCTTGGAGCTATGATGGCAATAGATATGGGTGGACCGATAAATAAGGCTGCATATGTGTTTGGTGTAGGAATGCTTGCAAATGCGGCAACGTATCTTGATCAGGGAATGAGCAGTTCAGACCCTAAAGTTGTGGCATGTTATGTATCAATGGCATCAATCATGGTAGGTGGTATGGTTCCACCTGTAGGAATAGCACTTGCGTGCTGGATATTCCCAAAGAAATTTACAAAGGCGGAGCGGGGTTCGGCAATATCAAATGTAGTAATGGGTGCATCATTTATAACAGAAGGAGCCATCCCATTTGCGGCAGCAGATCCTCTTCATGTAATACCATGTACAATGGTCGGAGCAGGTATCGCAGGATTTTTGGCAGCATTGTTTAAATGCACACTTATGGCACCGCATGGCGGACTCTTCGTATTTGCGACAGTAGGAAATCCGTTGCTTTATATACTTTCATGGCTGATTGGTTCGGCTGTAACATGTGTAATGTTAGGCCTTTTAAAGAAGCCGGTAGAACAGTAAAAATTCAAAGGAGGTAACTAGTTATGGTAAATTTTGAGTACACAATTAAGGACGTTCATGGAATACATGCAAGACCTGCAACAGATCTTTTTAAGATGACAAAGAATTATCAGTCGGTCGTAAGGGTTGCAAAAGGAGATAAAGAAGTACCATTTAAAGGCGTTATGGGAATAATGTCACTTGGCGCAAAACAGGGTGATACCGTAAAATTCTCATTTGACGGACCTGATGAAGAGGCAGAGATGGCAGCAGTAAAAGAATTTATTGAAGCAAACCTGTAATAAAGTCAAAAAACGGAGGTTTTGCGTATGATAGTATTAGAGGGAAAAGCCGTATTTGAAGGAGTCGCTATAGGAAAGCTTTCCGTGTATAAGAAAAAAGAGCAGATGGTTAAAAGAGAGAAGGTAACAGACAGCGCTGCTCAGATAAAAAGGTATGAGGATGCAAGACAGATGGCAGCCGCCCAGCTTCAGGCTTTATACGACAAGGCGGTAAAGGAAGTTGGCGAAGCAAGTGCGGAAATATTTGAAGCACACCAGTTTATGGTTGAAGACGGCGATTACATCGATTCTGTTGAGAACATAATCAATACGGAATGCGTAAATGCTGAGTATGCTGTTGCAAAGACCGGAGATAATTTCCGCCAGATGTTTTTAGACATGGATGATGAATATTTCAGAGGACGCGCGGCTGATATCAAAGACATTACCGAGAGAATCATTAACTGTCTTATGGGCGCAGGCGATGGTGGTGTAGAAAGCGATGAGCCTGTCATAGTGGTGGCAGACGACCTTGCGCCGTCGGAGACTGTGCAGATGGATAAAGACAAGATATTATCATTTGTCACCGTACACGGCTCTGCTAATTCACATACATCCATTTTGGCAAAGACGATGAATATACCAGCCATTATAGGCTGCGACATTCCTTTGACGGATGAGATGGACGGACAATTGGCGGTAGTTGATGGCTTTGAAGGAAAGGTTTATATCAACCCGGAGCCTCAGGTTTTGGAGGAAAAGAAAAAGATTGCGGCAAAAGAGCAGGAGAAGAAGGCTCTTTTGGAGTTGTTAAAGGGCAAGGATAACGTTACTCTTGACGGACAGCGCATAAACATTTATGCAAACATAGGTAACACAAAAGACCTGGCGCTGGTTCTTAAAAATGATGCCGGGGGAATAGGACTTTTCCGCTCTGAATTCATTTACCTGGGTTCTGATGATTATCCGACGGAAGAAGAGCAGTTTGCAATATACAAACAGGTTGTCCAGACCATGGCGGGTAAAAAAGTTATCATAAGAACGCTTGATATCGGTGCCGACAAACAGGCGGATTATTTTGAACTTCCAAAGGAAGAAAACCCTGCACTTGGACTTAGAGCAATAAGAATATGTCTTACAAGACCGGAAATATTTAAGACGCAGCTTCGTGCAATTTTGCGTGCATCTGCATATGGAAAAGCAGCAATTATGTTCCCGATGATCATTTCCGTAGGTGAGGTAAAGAAAATCAAGGAAATAGTTGCTGCCGTAAAAGAAGAGCTTGATAATGAAGGACTTGCATACGACAAAGACATTGAGCTCGGTGTAATGATTGAGACACCTGCAGCGGTAATGATAGCCGAGGACCTCGCAAAAGAGGTGGATTTCTTCTCAGTAGGAACAAATGATCTTACCCAGTACACGCTTGCAATAGATCGTCAGAACCAGACGCTTGATGAGTTCTACGATTCGCATCATCCGGCTATACTAAAGATGCTTAAAATGATAGTTGACGGTGCGCACAAAGGCGGTGCCTGGGCCGGAATATGTGGTGAGCTCGGATCGGATTTATCACTGACAAAAGAATTCCTGGCAATGGGCTTTGATGAGCTGTCGGTATCACCGGGAAGAATCCTTCCGCTTAGAAAGGCAGTTCTTGAGACGAATGTAAGCGAATACAAAAAAGAAAAGGGATATATATAGTTCCAAAACAAAAAGATAAAAGGTTGTTGGAGATGATGACAAATGCTTTCTGAAGAGAGAAAATTGCTCATATTAAAGAAGGTAAATGAGAATAAGAGTGTGACTGTTCAGGAACTGAAAGCTTATCTGAATACGTCGGAATCTACTATCAGAAGAGCTATAACGGATTTGAATCGTGAAGGTAAACTTGTAAAAGTCTATGGCGGTGCAATTGCCTTAGAAGCGAAAGGAAATGCCAAGGAACTTTCGGTTCAGGAAAAAGAGAAGATTAACAGGCAGGAGAAACAGCGGATTGCAAAATATGCTGCATCACTGATTGAAAAAGGAGACTATGTATTTATAGACTCCGGAACAACGACAGAGTATATGATTGAGTATATAACACAAAAGGATGCCACATATGTTACAAATGCTGTTTCTCATGCAAAGAATCTTGCAAGAAAAGGTATGAAGGTCCTGCTAATCGGAGGTGAACTTAAGGAAAATACCGAAGCGATAGTTGGGGCAGATGCCATACTGAATATCCAGAAATACCATTTTACCAAAGGCTTTTTCGGAACAAATGGTGTAAGTGCAAAACTTGGATTTTCAACACCGGACATCCGGGAGGCAATGATTAAAAAGGTAGCCATAGAAAATACCCTTATGGGGCATAGGTACATTTTGTCGGACCACGATAAATTCGGTAAATCCTCACCAGTCACATTTTCCGACTTTGGCGGAACGGTTGTAATAACCGACAGGAAGCCGGATGACATTTACATGAACATGATGGAGATAAGAGTGAGTCGATAGGGATGGTTCTATAGCAAGGAATGTGTTTTAATAGAGAAAATAAATATAAATTTATACCACAAGTATAATGACAACTAAAATATTTTGTGTTATTATACGATGTATCAAAGAGAAAAAAGTAAAGCGGAGCGCATAGCCTCCCGGAAAGGAAGAAAAGACATGACAGCATTAAATCGTATATATAGTCTGAATAATTATAGTTATGAACTGGCATTCGATAAAAGTTCTGAATGCGAGATTATTTTCGTGCCTTCATATAAGACTAAGCATATGCGAGAAAATGTTGCTTTAATACAGATTCTAAAAGAATAGATATATTGAATCTTATAAATGAACATGTTTAGCAGACCGCTTACCTTGTATAAGGCAGGCGGTCTGCTTTTGTTTTTCCAGTGTACCAATTTATTCAACTGTTTGTGTTTACACAAAAGAGGCTGAATGAATTTAAAATAATAGATGTGAAGAAAGGAGAATAAAGATGGATATATTAGAGATTAAAGGAAAAGTAAATACAGCAATCTGCTACGCAAGAGTCGTGGAAGATGAAGCAATAGAACAGATAAAGCGTATGTGTGATTACGCAATGACTGAGGGAAGCAGAATCAGAATTATGCCTGACGTTCACGCAGGAAAAGGATGCACCATAGGTACTACAATGACTATTACGGACAAAGCGGTTCCTAATGTGGTTGGTGTGGATATCGGATGCGGAATGTATACCGTGAATCTTGGCAAAGTTGATATTGATTTTGAGAAGATGGACGAGGCAGCACATTTCATTCCTTCGGGAAAGAATGTGTGGGAAGGCAGACAGGAAAGATTTGATTTGACAGAGCTTGCCTGCTACAGAGATTTAAGGGAGACAAAGAGACTTGAGAGATCACTTGGCACATTGGGAGGAGGAAATCATTTTATAGAGATTGATGAGGCGGCAGATGGTACAAAGTATCTTGTAATTCATTCAGGTTCACGAAACCTTGGAAAGCAGGTGGCAGAAATTTATCAGCGCCTTGCCGTTAATTTGGACAGAGGTTACGGAGAGTATTTTGAAAAGCGTGATGAGATAATAAGAACTTACAAGGAGCAGGGACGAAGAAGCGAAATCCAGGCGGCATTAAAGGAACTTCAAGCTCAGGTTTACGAGAGAGAGCCTAGCATGCCTGATGATCTTTGTTATTTGTCAGGAAAATATCTTGAGGGTTATCTTCACGATGTTGTGATATGCCAGAGGTTTGCAAGACGAAACAGAGAAAGAATGGCAGAGATTATTCTTGAAAGAACAGGAATGACAGGCGGCGAGAGCTTCCACACAATTCATAATTATATCGATACAGATGAAATGATTTTGAGAAAGGGCGCAATGGCGGCTCATGCCGGAGAGAAAGTGTTGATTCCGATTAATATGAGAGACGGAAGCGTGCTTGCTGTTGGAAAAGGTAATCCGGAGTGGAATTATTCAGCTCCTCACGGTGCAGGAAGAATAATGTCAAGAACTATGGCAAGAAACACCTTGAGCATGGAAGAGTACAAGAAAACTATGGAGGGTATTTATACCACATCGATAAATGAAAAAACACTAGATGAGGCACCGATGGCATACAAGCGCCTTGAGGACATCATAGATGTAATCAGGGAATCGGTGGATGTAATCGATGTGATGAAACCAATTTACAACTATAAGGCTTCTGAGTAGTGCAAAGCCTGACAGTATGACTGCCGGGCACTTGTGCACGGGCAGTTAAGATAATGCCCTCCGAAGTCGGAATGGAGGAAAAAATGATAGCAATACCTGTTATTGATATGGTTGCAACAGGAAGAAATATATTAACAATGCGAAAGAAAGTCGGATTGACTGTTAAGGATTTGCAGAACATTTTCGGTTTTGCAACGCCACAGGCAATCTACAAGTGGCAACATGGCACGACTATGCCTACAATTGATAATCTGGTGGCATTGGCGATGATATTTAACGTGTCAGTTGATGATATAATTGTTGCCCGGTCAGTTGACGGCGCAAAGATTGGAGCTTAGAAATATATGAATAAAGTTACGGGAAAATACGCTGAGGCGATTATTTTCACAGAGGATATAGATGATTATGCAAGGGCGCAGCTTAAGATGATTTGCGACAACGAAGTGGCAAATGAGTCGGTTATAAGGGTAATGCCTGATGTACATCCGGGAAAAGTAGGAACGATAGGACTTACCATGACAATTGGTAAAAGAGTGATTCCAAACCTGCTCGGAGTGGATATCGGCTGCGGAATGCTTATGGCAAATGTTAAGACTAAGGGACTTGAATTTCAGAAGCTTGACAGGGTAATCCGGGAGAATATACCATCAGGATTTGAAATACGCAAAAGGCCGCATCATGTGGCAACTGAGTTTGATTTTTCAAGGCTTAATTGCTATGGACAGATTAACGAAGACAAGGCACTTAGAAGTCTTGGGACACTTGGCGGCGGTAATCATTTCATCGAGATTGACAAGGGAAAAGAGAACACTTACGTGGTTATTCATTCAGGCAGCAGACATCTTGGAACGGAGATTACGCAGTATTACATAAATCAGGGACAAAGATATCTTAAGGAAGCAGGCATTGATGTCCCTTATGAATTGACGTGGCTTGAAGGAGATTTAAAAGAAGCTTATGTGCGTGATGTGGAGATTGCAAAGGAATATGCTTCGCTAAATCGCAGCATCATTCTTCGTGATATTGTTAAGGGTATGAAGTGGAAAGAGACGGAGTGCATAGAGTCGGTTCACAATTATATTGATACGATGTCTGATGGAAATCAGATTCTCAGGAAAGGCGCCATATCGGCAAGAAAAGGACAGCCGGTTATAATTCCAATCAATATGAGAGACGGAGTGATTATAGGAACGGGAAAAGGCAATACACAGTGGAATGAATCCGCGCCACACGGTTCGGGCAGAAAATACAGACGGGATGACGTAAAAAATCATTTCACAGTATCTGCATTTAAGTCCGGGATGAAAGGTATATTCAGCACATGTATTGGCGCAGGTACGCTAGACGAGGCTCCTTTTGCATACAGGGATATCGATAACATTCTGGGCAATATAAAAGATACGGTAGAGGTAAATGAGATAGTAAAACCGGTGTACAACTATAAGGCAGGTGAGAAATAAGTTGTTAATTCAAATAAGTGGCGGCAGGGGACCGGCGGAATGTTCCATTGCGGTTGAAAAATTGTGCAAAGAATTACTGCGGGAATATAAAAATTCAAGCGTTGTTTTTGTTAACGAAGACAATTCGGGAAATGGATATAAATCTGCAATAATGGAAATCGATGATTCAGTAAATGATTTGACAGGTACGGTTCTTTGGATTTGCAAGAGTCCTGTGAGAGCAAATCATCAGAGAAAAAACTGGTATGTTGATGTCAGTATTTTAAATGAAGCAGAGGAAATCACGGACTTTAAGGAAGAAGATTGCAAGATAGAGACGATGCATTGTGGTGGCAAGGGCGGCCAAAATGTTAATAAGGTCGAATCCGGTGTCCGCGTAAGACATATTGCAAGCGGAATAACAGTCGAATGCAGACAGGAGCGCAGCCAGTATATGAACAAGCAAAAGGCATTAAAAAGAATTCAGGCAATCCTTCGAAAAAAGGAAGAGGATAACAAAAAAGAGCTGGCAAGTGATGCATGGTCAAAGCATTCTGAGATAGTACGAGGCAATCCCGTGAGGGTTTATGAAGGAGAAAAATTTAAGAGAAAAAATATAAAAATGTAAGATGATTTTAATGAATTGGCATTCTATTTTCTTGTATAATAGAACAAAAAAGGAAGTGTTTATTTCGTTCTCAAATGGATTCACAACAAACTTTGAATTTAAAGGTTCGGTTGATATAGGAGCCATTGGACGAATGATTTCAGAGTACGTATTATAATTATCAGGGGTGAACGTGCAGCAGTTGTTTCTTTCATAATGAAGGAGGTATTCTTATGGGACCATTTGACGGATCTACAAGAGGATCATCGGAGGACATGTTTGATTATGACGGTGATGGCAGTTTGAATCTTAAAGAGGAAGCAATGATGTATGATTATCAGGAACATGAGGACAGCATGATTTCGGGCAATTTTGACAGTTCGGATGATTTTGGAGCAGATTTTTAAAATGTTACAAAAAGTACATAATAACCCTAGAGTTTTGAAAAATCCGTTTTTAGTGGATGGTAAAAACTTCAGGGTTATTTTTATAATAGTTTAAAAGAATAAATATTTATGTCACGAATGACATATTATAAAAGAAAATCAAATAAATATGTTATATATAACAAATCAATGATTGATTTCAAAGAAAATATGTTATAATCAACATATATGGAGGTCTAAAATATGGATAATGAAGACATGAAATCAATTTTTGAGCAAATTAAAAATTTAAAGAAACCGGATTTTTCTTCAAAAGATGAAAAAAAAGTATCAGAGGATGATTTAAGTGAGCTACTTAGAACAGTAGCTGATGAGATTCAAAGAGTGTTAGATGAGAATAATTTTACACAGGAGGATTTATGTAAAATAACTCATATGTCTCAATCTAATATAAGTAAAATACAAAACGGCAAGGTTACTCCAAGGATAGAAACATTACATAAGATTGCATCGGCTACACATACAAGGCTGGTAATAAGTTTTGAGAGTATTGAAGGAGATGAAATATAATGGCATTCATTAATTCAATTGATATTAATCAGTTTAGGGGAATACGGCAATTAAATATTACAAATCTTTCTGGTATTAATCTATTGGTGGGGGATAACAATAGTGGAAAAACCTCTTTTTTAGAAGCTGTACAATTATTGTTTTCCAAACCTCAATTAGGAGAAGTAAAAAAGATAATTAATCAAAGGACTGTTCTGAATCCGGACAATAATAGTTTTTATACATCGTTTATCAAGATGTTCAATGTGGAGCAGGACAAGGAAAATATGATTATAGGTATATCAGCGCACAGTAACAAAGGACTAATGGAATTCCAGTTTATTGGTAGTGAAAAAACAATAGTAGGTGAGGATGCACTTGAGATGTCCACATTGTCTGCACGTCAAAAAAATATATATAAAATGTCTTCTGTTATTCCGGAAACAGCTAAAGTATTTACAGGAAAGATTATTAAACATACTGGAAAAGAGAGCCATGAGAATAATATAAGATGTACATCTTTGGATACAGGGGGGATAGGGGGTGTTGCTAAGAAAGAAGTTCATTATGTATCACCTTTTGGTCATTTGCGTTATGATTTGCTGCAAAATATAGTGGAGAATCAAGAGTATAAAAAACTTGTTATTGATATACTCAGAAAGTTTGATTCTGCTATTGCGGATATTTGTTATATAAAAACCGATGATGGTGCATACGTTGAGACGATAATTACAAATAAAGGAGTTAACATGCCCTTTTCTGTTTATGGGGATGGTATGAAAAGAATGCTTTATATCGTTAATAAACTATTTGCTGCTTCGGATTCAATATTAATGATTGATGAAATAGAAAATGGGTTGCATAAAAAATACTATGATGTATTATTTCCGGTTGTGTTTGAACTTGCCAAAAAACTAAATGTTCAATTATTTATAGCAACGCATAACATTGAAGTTATTCAGGCAATTCTTGAGTATGGAAAATATGAAGAAAATAATAAGTGTGATCCTATAAGAGTTATAACTTTAAAAAGAATTCAATTAGATAATGACAGTAATATAGTTGCAAGGAATGTTACAGGGAAATATGTATATGAAAACAGAAAAGTATTTGAATTTGAGGTGCGCTTATGATGACGGAATTAGTACTTGTTGAAGGTGTATCGGATATATTACTTATCAGTTATTATCTTCAAAAAGTGTATGGATGGAAGAGTAAAAACAGCAATAATCTTGGAATAACTGCACTTGAAGAGTGTGAACATATAGAAAGTCTTTATAAGGGTGAAAACCAGTTGGTTGTATGCGGAGTGGGTGGTAATGGTAAATATAAGAGTTTTGTTGAGAAGCATCGTATAAATGATATGATAATTGAACAGGATATATCTTCGTTGATGATTGTTACAGACAGAGATGAGAACACAGATGCTAAGATAAACAGAACGATTAACGGGATTTTAGATAATATTATATTTAAAGTGGGTGAATGGAACAACAATAAAATTATAGATTCATTTCAACAACCCAAATATATTAATACATATCTGTTAATTATTCCGGAAAATGAAAATGGAGCATTGGAGCGAGTGATAATAAATTCATTGAGCAAAATGCCGGAGCATGCACAATTAATTAGTGAAGTGGTTGATTTTGTTGATACTCTTAAAGATGAGCCAGATTTGGATTTGAAAAAAATAAATAAAGCGAATAAAGCTACCGTTGGAACATTTTTTAGTATTCGTAATCCACAAAATGCTATGAGAGCTTTTGGAATTCATATTTCTTCAATTGATTGGTCGAAGTCAGAAGTTCTTAAAAAGATTTTTTTACCATTTGATGATTTGGGAAAAAATAAATCAATATCTATGAGGATAATTAAATGAGAAAACCAAAAACAATGTTAAAGAAGCTGCCGGAAAGATATTTAAGCATGATGATGATACAGAAGTTGACCTTAACTATTGTTGGCTTCATTTTCGAAAAGAACTAAAAGTAATTGCGACAATCAAAGAAAGCATAGGCTGGGACAACATGCTTAATGCCATTAAAGAAAAGCTCGCATTTGACCGGTCAAAAAAATTATATTTAATCTTGGGAGACGGATGGGTTTATGAAGGGTTCATAGATGAGATTACAGCTGTCCTTTATGAGGTGGATGGTCTGATAGATGAATTTTATATTGTGTCACCGCAATTTGATAAATTAGCATCCTATTGCGATGATGGACAGTGCATGGTTATTATTGAAAAATAGCAGTAAAATGAAATGGTTAAAATGTTGAAAGTTGGGGTTAAAACTTATAAAATTATCATGTGTGCGTACTAACCAATATTTTGGTGTCCGGAAATGGAGTTTAATATGGAGATTAAAGCAATACTTGGTGATATAACAAAACAAAATGACATCGATGCAATCGTCAATGCAGCAAATGAATCGCTTCTTGGCGGGGGCGGAGTTGATGGCGCAATACATCGTGCTGCAGGACCAAAACTCCTTGAGGAATGCAGGACATTGCATGGGTGCAAGACAGGAAATGCAAAGATAACAGGAGCATATAATCTGCCATGTGAGTATGTTATTCACACTGTAGGACCGATATACAGAGGCGGCATATCATCGGAAGCGGATTATCTGCGAAAATGCTATATCAATTCATTGAAAATTGCCGTTGAAAAAGGCATAAGGAAGATTGCATTTCCATCGATATCAACGGGAGTTTACAGATACCCGCTTGATGAGGCGGCAGCAGTTGCGGTAAATGCGGTTAAGGAGTTTGTAAAGGATTATCCTGAGGCATTTGATTTGATAGAGTGGGTGTGCTTTGATGGCAAAACATTAGATGCGTACCAAAAAGAGTTAGAGGAATAATTACAATGAAAAAAGAATTAAAAGTTTGCGATATAACATACACAATAATAAAGTTGCTAGGTCATGGAAAAGGAGGATATTCCTATCTGGCAGAGGGTGACGGTAAGCAGGTTGTAGTAAAACAGATCCACCACGAACCATGTGATTACTATTCATTTGGTAATAAGATTGAGGCCGAAAAAAACGATTACAAGAGATTAAAAGATGCAGGAATAAGAATTCCTGAAATGATTGCTGTTGACGAGGAAAATGAGAGAATTACAAAAGAATTCATAGACGGCGATACAATATATGATCTTGTTAAAAAAGGCGATAATGTTGATGAGTATATTACGCAAGTAAGACAGATGGCAGATCAGGCGAAAGCAGCCGGTTTGAATATTGATTATTTCCCAACCAATTTTGTCATTCAGGATGGACTTATCTGGTACATAGATTATGAATGCAACAATTACATGGATGAATGGAATTTTGAAAACTGGGGAATCAAGTACTGGTCACAAACCCCAGAGTTCTTAAAATATGTGAAGGACCATGAGTAGAACTTAAGTGACAATTAGGGAGGAGAAAGAAGATGAGTGATAAATACAATCCACCTTTTTGTATGACAGAAGAAATAACGAATTTAATAGTTGAAATTGGAGAACTTGTTGGGACTATTTCAACATTTGAGTCAATGAATCCTAATCCGGTTCTAAGAAGGGAAAGCAGAATAAAAACAATTTATTCATCTTTAGCTATAGAACAAAATACTTTGTCGTTGGATCAGGTTACGGATGTTGTTAATGGTAAAAGAATATTGGGAGTTCCTAAAGATATTCATGAAGTAAAAAATGCATATGAGGTTTATGAAAAAGCTTCAGAATTAAATCCATATAAGTTAACCGATCTTTTAAAGGCTCATAAGATAATGATGAGTGGTTTGGTTAAAGAAGCAGGAATATTTAGAAGCGGGAATGTGGGGATATATGCAGGAACCTTCTTAATACATGCCGGTACACCTGCTAAATACGTACCAGATTTGATGAAACAATTGTTTGAATGGTTAAAGAAATCCAAATACCACCCTTTAGTGAAATCGTGCATTTTTCATTATGAGTTCGAATTTATACATCCGTTTCAGGATGGAAATGGTAGGATGGGGAGATTATGGCAATCGCTTATATTGCAGGCTTGGAAAGAAATTTTTGCATGGCTTCCGGTAGAGACACTTATACATGAAAATCAGGAAGAGTATTACAAGGTCTTACAGGTCGCTGACAGTGAATGTGATTCTACGTTGTTTGTGGAATTTATGTTGCAAATGATTCGCGATGCGCTTAGAGAAATAAGTGTGACCCAGCGCGACAGGGATGTCGTAGGTGGTGTCGTAGATGATGTCGTAGTTAGTATGGCGTCAAATGAAGATAATGTTATAAGATATTTAAAGAAAGATGGAAGTATGTCATCAAAGCAATTATCAGATTCAATTGGTGTGACCCAGCGTCAAGTACAGCGTATACTTGCAAATCTTAAGGAGCACGGAATAATAATCAGACATGGAAACAATAAAAGCGGCTATTGGGAAGTGGTAGAAAAGTAAAATATATGTGGAGGAGAGAGATTTGGGCATGTGACAATCAATTCTAAATGCTATAAATTTTTCTTTATGAAAAATACTAATAGTGGTATAATAAAGAAAATAAAAGTTGAACGTTTATAGTATTGGAGAAAAGGTATTCATGTCGAAAGATTAGTTTTTATAAGAGCGTAATTATGGGGACACTAATTGTAGTATGATATATCGTTGCCAGAAATGCATCTGAGCTATTCTTTTATAAGAATACTCAGGTGTTTTTTTGTGAAAATTATAACAGTAAAAATAGAGTGGAAGGTGGATGTTTATGACAAAGATTAAAATCAAGAGCAATCCATATAATAGGGAAATATCATATCTTATATGGGATGAAGCAAAAGAGAAATGGGAAAATGTACGGCAGACAGACGAGAGGAGCAGACTAAGAGAGACGGACTCTGAAAGATCTTTTTTGCCGTTTAAGATAAAGGAAATAGTAAATATCATAATAAAAGAATACTATGTGGGCAGAGAAAAAATAGAATTGTATTTTGAGGGAACACAGGATGAATATGCGGAAGTTGTTACTATATGTGAAGCGGATGATCTAAAAGATAAAATTATTTGTAAACGTACTGATACTTTTCTTGAAAATGCACGTTTTATAAAGGGAGATATTAAAGAAATATTTGAAAGGGTATATCCGGTTATTAATGATATCATGAAAGATAATCCAGATGTCATCAGAGGCCTAAAAAAAGTAACAAGAGCTTTGGATGATGTGATTCCGATTTGTGTGTTTGGAAATTATAGTGCAGGTAAATCTACATTTATTAATGCTTTGATTGGCGAAGAAATACTTCCAAGCGGTGGGGATCCGGTGACAGCTAAGATATATGAGATAAGTAATTCGAAATTCCCCGATAGAGCACGTATATCGTTTGAGTTTCATGAGGAAAAAGTTGAACTATCGATAGAGGGTAAAAAATTTAGAGTTTTAAAAGGAAATTCGGAATTAGATATTGTTAAGAGTATAAAAGAAAAAATTGATACAGATGGAACAAATAACTTGTATGCTATGGTAAGGATAGCTTTAAATGTAATAAATTTTTATGAAAACAGGGATAAAGAAGTTGCAGAGATAAGTAATGTTATAACATTGTCTGTGCCGTTTGCAGATGAGGGAGTAATTAGTAATTCAAATAATAGATTTGTTATTTTTGATACTCCGGGATCAAATTCAAATTCGAATAAAGATCATTCAAAAGTATTAGCGGAAGCAATGAAAGATTTTTCAAATGGGGTACCGATTTGGGTTACGCAATATGATGCACATGATACAACAGATAATGCGGATTTATGTGATAAAGTTTTAGCTATTGAATCATTAGATAAAAGATTTACAATGATTATTTTTAATAAATCTGATGATGCGGATTTGCCTGAAGATGGATTTGATGATAATCAGACAAAGGATATTCTGGAGTATAGAGCTATTGAGAAAATGTATGCAAATGGCATTTTCTTTGTATCGTCTATAATGGGATTGGGCGCTAAAAATGAAGGTGAATTTGTTGATAGATTTTATAAAAAGACTTTCAGGACGCAAAGTTTCACATTTTCAGATCCAGAAGATCCTTATTATATGCCTTTATATAAATATAATATTATGCCGGAGCAGGTTAAAAAAAATGTAGTTGATTATTCGGAAAAAAATAATAATTTAATTTACTCAAATAGTGGATTATATTGTGTTGAAAAAGAGATCGAAAATTTTGGAAGCAAGCATTCGGCGTATAATAAATGTCAGATGGTGCTAGGCTTTTTAAATAATGTTGTTGATAAAACAAATAAACGAATAGAAGACAGAAAGGCTGCATTAGAGAGTGCACGTGAAAAAAGCAAACAGGAATTAGATGAAAAGAGTGCCAAAATTGAAGAGGAACTTGAGAACTCATCAGAATATCTTTTGAATGTATATGAAAGAGCATCACAGGATGATGTTCAGGAGTTTGTTCAAGACGAATTAAAATATCAACTTGATGTTGAAAAGTTAGAAGATTTGGATGCTATACGAAGGGAGGAAAATCTTAAAGTAAATAATTTTGAATCCAGAGAAAATGACTATAAAGAAGCTAAGGACAAGTTTTTTGAGCATATTAAAGAAAGCAGTCAGGGATTATTGAAAAATAAGGCAAAGGGTTCTCTAAAAACTCTTAAATCTTTAAAAGATGATTTAACCAGTGATTATAAGAATATTCAGAATAAAAAAGATAAGATGCAAACTACGGAAAAAGAATCAGATAAACGAAGTACAGAGGAAATTCTTAAACATGTAATTAATTCATATAATGATTATTTGAATGATGCGCAAGATAAGCTTGCTGATTATCTTGATAAATATTGGAAAGAAAAAGAGTATGATTTTAAGAAAGGTATGATATTAGAGATAACAAACTCGGATACTTTATCAGATATACAGAGAGATGAACTTGCAGATATGATTCAGAATTATACGTATATTGATTTTAATGATGATGCGCAGGAAGCGTTTGCAAGAAAAAAATTTTTAAAAGGTCAATTGCTTGGAATACGTTTTAGAGAAGATGAAAAATTAAATATCAAGAGACTGGCAAAGAGTTATAATGCAAAAATCAATAAAGTGGTAGATTCTTTATCGAAAGATATGAATGCTCATTGTTTTGAAAAGTTTAGTGACTGGAAAGAAAAGCTTTTGACAGAGATATTTGCAAATCTTACAGAATATAATTCAGAGTTACGACAATTGGCTGAGCTTATACGATTTGAAACAGAAGAACTACAAGAATTAGCAAGTCATCAGAGGACAATTAAGTCATCTCTGGAAGCAATCATAAGTTTGATGGATTGGAAAGAAGCAGAAGGAGAGTAATGTATGGGTGTAAAAAATATTGTAAAAAAAATTGGAGGAAGAGCGGGTGACAGAGTAGCAAAGCTGTCTTCATTAAGTCCTGCACAGGTTGAAAATGTACAGTTGCTTAGGGAAAAATATCTGCTTGAAATGCCGAATCCTAACGATCCTACTGCACGAGAGCAGACGGAAAGATTGATGGCTGCAAGTAGTGTTGAGATTTTTAATGCATATCTCCCACAGATAAAGGACTTGTATCTGCCAATTGAGAATGAAGCTGAATATGATGGAAAAAACTTTGATGATGGTCACAATATCAGGTACATAAACATTACAAAATGGGTTACTGACAAGAGAGAAAATAATTTAGAAAAACTGGTTAATGTATATGCTGTGTTATCAAATGAAGATTGTAATATAGCACTCGTGTTTGATAGGAAACAAAAGAGTACGAATGTGTATCTTGCTGTTGTAAATACACAAAATGCTGGAAGCAATACGGATGTTGACAGTTACAAGGAAAGAATAATAGAAGCAGTAAGAGGTAATTTCCCGGGAGCAGAGTGGAAAGAGCCGGGGTTAGGAGTATTACCTTGCTTTAAAGAAGAGAAAAAATATTCGGTTGCAACAGCATCAAATATTCCTACAGAGAAATCTGAGAAGTTTATAAGTCAGACCATAGAAAAACTTATTGATGGAATAATACCTGAGACAAATAAAAAAGAATATACTATAGTACTTCTTGCTACTCCGATACTGGATGTTGAGGATAGAAAATTAAAATTAGGAGAGTTCTATTCAGGTATGGCACCATATGCTTCGTGGTCGACTAACTTTCAGCGATTGGAAAATGAAAGTATTAGTTCATCGGCAACTGTTGGTGTTAATGTAGGCGCAAGTGCCGGGGTTCAAAATGGAGTTAGTAACGCACAGACTGATACAACAGGAAAGACAGATAATACATCGAGTACAGATACACAATCTCAAAGTGATACAGAGACTGAGAATGAATCATCAACGAATAGTGAAAGTACTGCACATTCTGATGCTGAAAGTAATACGGAAACTAACACTAAGGGGAGTTCTGATACAGCCGGAGGATCGGCAGGTGCAAGTTTTTTTGGCGTTGGTCATGCAGAAGTTAAGTATGATCATGGCTGGTCTAAAAGCACTGCAAAATCGCTTGGCAAAACTGCTACAGATACTATTACGAGGGGAACTGCAAAAACACTTGGTAAAAGTACAGGAAAAACAGTTGGTACTGCTGTGGCTAATACTCTAGGAAGGGCAGTAGCTACTTCAATGGCAGCGACTAAAGGTGTTTCAAAAGCAGTAAACTTTGGTGGAAATGTAGGAGCTAATTTTGCACGTTCATCAACCACTACGGCAATGCTTGGAAAGAATGAAGGAATTACACAGAACTTCACGAATTTCAATGTTTTGCATGCACTTGAACTATTGAAAGAGCAGATGAAACGTTTTGAGCAAAGTACAGCACTTGGCATGTGGGATTTTGCGGCTTATGTGTTGAGTGAAGATCCAAATGTCGCTAATAATGTTGCACATACATATCTTGCACTTACTTTGGGTGAAGATTCTTATATGTCTAAGTCGGCAATAAATACGTGGAGAGGAAATATTGATGAAGAGGCCGGACAAGCTAAGGAAATCAGTGAATATGTAAAAATGTTAAGGCATCCTGTTTTTGGACTTAACCCAGGGGTTGTTGGCAAGATTGAGAATGGAGAAGTTAAGGTGGAGGTTGATGAAGAAACTGAATTTATTGTATATCCACCGATTGTTACGGCAACGACAAGTCTTTCAGGTAAGGAATTGGCGTATTCTCTTAATTTTCCTCAAAAGTCAATAGCAGGTCTTCCGGTAATTGAGTGTGTGGAATTTGGAAGAAATGTAATAACTTATGATGAAATTAAAGAGGGGCAGCGAGAAATAGAATTAGGTAAGATTTTTCACATGAATCATGTTGAGAAAAATAAGGTTAATCTTTCAAAGAAATCACTGGCGTCTCATACGTTTATTACAGGAAGTACAGGTTCCGGTAAAAGTAATACAGTTTATCATATGATAGACCGTATGGCTAAACAAGGAGTGAAGTTTCTTGTTGTTGAACCGGCAAAAGGAGAATATAAAAATGTTTTTGGAGGAAGAAAAGATGTCACTGTATTTGGAACAAATCCGATGTTAAGTGAGCTTCTTAGGGTAAATCCATTTAGTTTTCCGAAGAATATTCATGTTTTAGAACACATGGATCGTTTGGTTGAGATATTTAATGTTTGTTGGCCAATGTATGCTGCTATGCCTGCTGTACTTAAAAATGCAGTGGAAAAATCATATGCAGATTGTGGTTGGGATTTAATTAAGTCATGTAATCAATTTGATCAGGATTTGTATCCAACGTTTTTAGATGTCGCTAAAAATGTTAAAGAGATAATTGATACAAGTGAATATGATTCAGAAAATAAAGGTGCATATAAAGGATCGTTACTGACTAGATTACAGTCTTTATGCAACGGAATAAATGGTATGATTTTTGTATCTGATGAGATTTCTTCTGAGAATTTATTTGATCAAAATGTTATTGTTGATCTTAGCAGAGTTGGATCTAGTGAGACGAAATCACTTATAATGGGAATGATGGTACTTAAACTTCAAGAATACCGTATGTCTGATGCAAAAGAAATGAATGCACAGCTAAAACATATTACGGTTTTAGAAGAGGCACATAATCTATTGAGAAGAACATCTAACGATCAGTCGGTGGAAGGAAGTAATTTGCTTGGTAAGAGTGTTGAAATGCTTTCAAATGCGATAGCTGAAATGCGCACATACGGCGAGGGATTTATTATAGCTGACCAGGCCCCGGGGCTTATGGATATGTCTGTGATAAGAAATACTAATACAAAAATAATTCTTAGATTACCGGATCAAGCTGATAGAGAATTAGTTGGAAGAGCAGCAAATCTTAATGAGGATCAGATAAAAGAACTTGCAAAATTACCATGTGGTGTTGCAGCGGTTTATCAGAATGAATGGATACAGTCCGTTTTGTGTAAAGTTGATTTGTATAGTACATTTGATAAGCCATATATATTCAATCCGGATGATCTTGATATTGAAGGATGCTATAAAAATGAAATCGAAAAGTCTCTTCTGGATTGTATAATGGAGAAGGAAATTTACAGAAAGGGTAATAAAACAGATCTTAGAGCATTAAAGTCAAAGATAATAAAGTCAAAGTTAGAAACAAATATTAAACGAGATTTTCTGGAGTATTTGGAAAATGATAATGAAAGTGTTATGGACTCGTTAAGGACATTGATTTTCGATTTTCTTTCGGCTGAAAATGCGATTATTGAAGCAAAGCAATGTAATGATATTGCTGAGTGGACGAGGGTTGTAGTTGACAGGTTGAATCCTTCTATAAAGGGATATTCAAATAAGCAGATAGATTTGGCAGTGGCTCTTATTCTATATGAACAGAGTATACGTGATGCATCATATGGTCCGGTATTCTGCAAATTCACAGAGGTTTACAAGAATGAAGGTGGTGTGTTTTGATGCAAGAGATAAAATTGGGAGAAGTTATTGAAACAAAAGCATATGAAGCTGAAAACTATAAAAATATTAAACCGGAAAATGAAATGACGGTATCTAATGCTAAGAAATTTTGGGAAAAAGAAATAACTGGTAGTGAACCAGAGAAAGAGAGTTCTGAATTTGGTGCTAAGTATAATTCACCTGAGAAATGCTTAAAGAACGTTCCTTTAAATGATAAAAATGGAGCGTTTGAAGGTGAAAGGGGAAATTCAAAATTTATTCCTTCGGATGAAACGGAGGGTGGTTTGGCTTGTAAGGAAAAACTTGATCAATATGGAAAAGATGGTATTGAGTACAAGAAGTATGAGCCGGATTTTTCAGAAGTGTCTGAGGCGACAGTGAAAATTGATAACATGACGGAGAACAGAAATGATTTCGAAGATGAAAATGGTAATCGTCAATTAGGTAATTTTTCTCAAGCTGATATAAAATGTGCACAGTTGTGGAATAAGCAGAAAAGAGACGGCAGAACAGATTGGACTGATGAAGATGTTTATAATTGGAGACGTACCCAGGAGCATAAGTGTACATGGCATGAACGATGTGATACAAAGACAATGGATTTAGTCCCATATGATATTCATAGCTATTGTACTCATTTGGGTGGTGTAGCAGAATGTAAGGCAAGAGATGCAAAAACAGAAGGAGGCGAATTTGATGAGTAATATAAAAACAGAGATTTGGGAAAGAGAGTTTAATTTGCCCATCATAATAAAACAGTTTAAAGACAAAGAAATTACAGATATACAAAAAGAAGCAGTTGAATGTTTTATGAACAATTTGGATATTGTTGATTCGGCCAAGAAGAATGTTGAAGAATATGTTATCAATAATGGATTAAGTGAGACAGGAAAGAATTCGGTCGATAATATTTTTAAATATGTGATACCCAAAAGTATTTATATCCCAAAAGAAAAGAAAAGGGTAGTTGCTATAATGTGCAATTACAAATTTGATATGGAGCATGGCATTGCAATTATTTTTGAAGAAGAAAAATTTAAAACAGTTGGACCTCAGGATTTAATTCTCTAAAGGGGGATTTGTATGTTTAAATTTACCGAAGGAATATCGGAAACTGAAATTATGGATAAGGACATAGTAAATTCTATGTCCTTTAAACTTGATTCAAATATGTCGTTTAACGAAGCAACAGCATTTTGGAATAAACAATTTGATTTTTTATCTGAAATATCAATTCGTGATATTTGTGATTGGATAGAAGAAGATTTTTCATTTGAATATGATATATCAGACATGAAAGATATAACTGATAAATTTGATAATAAAAAGTGGGGTGATTTATCTGAGGATGAAAGATTAGAGGTTGTTAAGGATTTTGTATCAAAAATATCCGAAATGTTAGGCGTGGAGAATGTTCCGGAGACTAGTTGGTTTGTAGATGATGAAAGTGTACAGGGAGTTTTTTATTCCGGGATAAATATATTAGGTTTAAATAAATGTGAGTTAAATAAACCCTCAGAGTTAATGAATACGATAGCTCATGAGTTGCGTCATGCTTATCAAGAACAACATGCAAGTAACCCTGATACAAAAATGGATTATTTGTATAAGATTAATCTGGCAAATTATATATCTCCAATGTATACCGAGAATGGTGAATGTATTTTGTTTAACGATTATTATAATCAGCTTGTTGAAGCAGAGGCCAGAGCGTTTGCAGATTATTTTTGTAAGGAGGTGATTGCAGCATGAATAGTGTAATAAAAGAGTATTATGAAAAAATGGGTGTTCAAATATTTTTAATAGAAAAAAAGTTGAATATATTTGAAAAAAATAAAGATGTCGCTTCGGAATTTGAGTATTGGATTGTTAATCATGAGTATAAGGATGGTGTTGAAATAGAAGGATATACGGCATCAGGACTAGCACAGCTTTCACCATACTTAAACGGAGAGGGAGCTTTTATAATGTTGGTTGAATTGCGTGATAATCCGGATAGAGCAAAGAAAAGGATAGATAGAGGATTTAAAATTTTATAGTTTTCCTATGTACTATTTTAGAACTTAAGTACCAAAGATAAAAAAAGGAGCGAAACTGTTTTATGAAATGTATGGGTTGTGGTGGCGAGTATCAGCTGACTGATGAGAGGTGTCCTTTTTGCGGAAGGCTTCTTGTGGAAACAGCGGATCATCGTGCACAAAAAGTGAACTATGAAGAGCGGAGTGAACTGTCAAAGGATGCTGCAAAAAAGGTTCATTCGGGCAATATACCGTTGGTTATAAGTGCAGTGGTCATGGTGTTGCTTATTGTCGGGATTTGTGTTTCGCTTTATGTGAAAGATAATGCGTACAGTTTTCGTGACGATGCGAAGCGCAAGGAGTCGGTTGAAAAGTATGACGAGTATTTTCCGGAGATTAAAGAATATCTTGATGCGGGAGATTATACGGGGTTTATGGCATTTATGAATTATCATTATATAGCATCATATGAGGAGCCGTATAAGGATTTGAAGTTGTTGCATGAAGTTGCAAGTGATTACTGTTCGCTTGTTTCATGTGTTGAGATTGTCTCATTGCATGGGGAGGATGCAAGGTGGTACAGACCGGAGAGTGATATCAGTTCATGCAGCCGTGCAATAGATCGATTTTACAAGGAATTTGAAAATAAGTGCGAGGATATTGATGCGGATTCGTATAAAGAATATATGTATGATATGAAAGATAAAGCGGATATTATTTTGAAGATTTATCTGGGATTTGATGATGCAAAGCGCGAGGAATTTCTGGCGGGTTCAACGAATGAACAGGATGCATATGTTGAGGAGGTGATTCTTGGTGAGTAAAAAAATAATACTTCGAATTTCGATTGCAGTTAATATAATTCTTGGTATATTTTTTGTAATGCAGTTTAAAGATGCCTTAGAGGAATTGAAATTCAATTATGTAGAAAAAGATGCAATGCATGCGGATAGTATCAGGGATTATCTTAATCGGGAAGATTACGGTACTGCGGCACATCTTGCAAGGCCGGTCAGAGGGGGAGAGGAAGTTGCAACTGAAGATAAGGATTTTTATCTGCTAGGTGAATATACTGAGCTATTGTTTTTTAAAGAAGTGTTTGCCAAATCGGGCAATGATAAAACAAAAGCTGAATTTGAAGAAAGACTTGCAGATATACGCAAGGAAATACCGGAGTACAATTCTGTGTTTGATAAAATAGACTTGAGCGTAAAAAAGGCAGTCAAGGAGTAAAAGTTTATGGAAAAAATGATAACATGTGTAAACTGCGGTGCTAAGTTTGAACAGTCGCTTGTCAGATGCCCTCATTGTGGAACGGGCTATGAACCGGCAGAAGAAAATGAGTATATGGACAGTCTTGATGATATACGTACAGAACTACAAAGTCACAAGGATGACGGGCAAAAG
The DNA here is from genome assembly GCA_902766825.1 of uncultured Lachnospiraceae bacterium. GTDB lineage: Bacteria > Bacillota > Clostridia > Lachnospirales > Lachnospiraceae > CACXFB01. Next base: position 25,032 of record CACXFB010000080.1, on the reverse strand, counting down.
CGTCTGAAAAAAGGACTAAGTAAAACCATTCTTATTATCACTGTAATACTTGCTTTGATTGTGGCAATGATTGTGAGTGGTATGTTGATCTCAAGTAAACTTGATAACAACAGAAGGCAGCAGCAAAAAGAGGAATTTCGCAGTAATCAGGGAATTACCTCAAGTCAGGAGAATTCAGAAAAATGATATGTGAGAAATGTAAACACGAGATAGGACCGGATTATCTTAAGTGTCCAAACTGCGGAGCGGATAATCCGTTCGCATTGAAGCATGCACAGAATATCAAACAATTTGATAAGGAATTTGTTAAAACCGAGAATGAGGTAGCAGGCTCAGCAAAAAAGATAGCGGGACTTGGAAAAAAAGCAGCGTTACTGGTGATTCTTTTAATTGCTATAATAGTGATGCGTCTGATTGCGGTATCTAATTATCACGGTTCAAATACAGAGGAAGCAGCAAAAAAAGATGCAAAAAAAAATGCAGCACGGTATACAAAAGAGATGGATGATATGCTTGCAAACGGTGAATATATGGAGTTTGCAAACTACTGTTATGGTCATGAGATTATGAACTCAGGTGCAGAAGAATATGAAAGATTTCGTTGTGTAAAATATACTGTGGCAGGTTACTATAATTGTGTTAAGATTATGGAGGCAATGATTCTTCGCTCTAAAGATGGAGAGTATTTTGACAGACTTGACACTGATGTAAGTAACTTCTGCATGTATCTTGACGGTTTTGAGCGTGAAACATTGGTAAATATGAAAGAGCAGGAGAAGGATGAAGTTTATCTTTCTTATATCTTAGATATGGAAAATGAGTTAAAAGCGGCGATGCGTACATATTTTTCTATGGATGATGCCGAGCTTACACAGTTCCTTTCACTTAGCAAGGCAAAGAAAGCAGTAAAACTGGAGGAGATTTTAAGAAATGAATAAGATAGTAAAAATGATTTTGAATATCCTTACCGTTGTTGCTGTTTTAGCATGTCTGGTTTGCGCGGTTGATCTGAAAGAATCATTTGAATATGCAGCCAATGAAGAAGAAAAAGAAGCGGACACTAAGGATGATGTATTCGTATTTGAGTATGAGGTAAAACACCAGGCATACGGCGAAATTCTTGACAGTTATTATGTTTCAAGATTGAGTAATGTTGATGTACCTGAGGGATTAGAAGATATCTATCATGTATCAGAGTATGCACACGCTTCATTTATGTCCAAAGTATATGAGGAAAAAGGTGATAAGTTAAAGGCGGATAAGTGCTATGAGACAATGAAGAATTTAAAGGATGAGTTGGGGGATTATAAGTTTACGGCGGATGAGATAGATGCGGTAATAAATAAGTCAGCAAGGAGACAGTAGGATGTTTTGGAATAAAATTTCACCGGTATATGATTTGTTTGAAGAAGTATATAATCACAGCGTATATGAAGGAACCGGCAAAAAGGTAGCAGAGTTTATAGAAAGTACGGATGAAGTTCTTGAGTGCGCATGTGGAACTGGAGCCATAACTGTATGTATAGCAGAAAAATGCAGGAGACTTGTGGCGACAGATTATGCGACCGGAATGTTAAGACAAGCAGTTAAAAAATGCAGAAAATATAATAATGTGATTATACGAAGAGCGGATATATCAAATATAAATTGTCGTGACGGCAGGTTTGATAAAGTGGTGGCTGGTAATGTTATTCATCTGTTAGAAGACCCGGCGCAGGCACTTAAAGAACTTGAACGTGTGGTTAAGCCGGGTGGTAAAGTAATTATCCCGACATACATTAACAAGTCAAAAGATTCAGCGGGAATTGCGGTAAAGTTTATAGAGAAGCTTGGTGCGGATTTTAAGCAACAGTTTGATCTTGAGTCATATAAGGAGTTCTTTGATAACCTAGGATATAAGAATGTGGAATATCATGTTGTTGACGGAAGAATGCCATGTGCTATTGCGGTGATAACTAAGCAGCGATAGTGATTGAAGTTTAAGAGATTTGCAGCTTATGCTGGAATTATTGCAGTTAAGCGTACTATGATTATGGAGGATGATAAAGCATATGGATTCAATACTGATTAAAGATACAACCCGTGAAGAAAGAGAGAGAATTGTAGAAGAATCAATAGGTAACATTAGTGGTACCTGTGATGGTTGTTCGGCGGGGCTTGCCGAGATGTATCAGGATTATATCGATGGCAAAAAAGAGATAAAAGATATCAATATGGAATTTCGCGCACATTATGAAATGGGTATGGATATTCCGACAAAAGGTGAATGCGGGTATATAAGATAAAAAAATCTTGACAAACGAGGTCTAGGAGCGTACTCTATTCGTTGTTGGAGAACCAAAGGAAACGTATAATCGACGTTTCCTTTTAAAAAGCCCTGCGGTTAGCGAAAACTAACAAAAGGCAGATATAACTATCCAAAAACATTTACACTAAATATTTATTTAATAATAAAATTAAAGGAGGCGACAAATACAATGAAAAAAAGAGGATTAATATCCTGGATACTTGAATTTGCAGGTAGAAAAAGTGTGTACTTTGGGGGCAGTGTTGTTCTTGCGATGATGTCAGTTGCAGCATCATTTGTTCCATATCTGATTATTTCAAGGATAGTTAAACAGTTGTTGGATGGAAACAAAGAATGGGATTATTACTTTAAGCAGGTAGTGCTTATGGCGGTTTGCTGGACGGTGAGACTGACACTTCATTCAATTTCCACATCATTGTCCCATATTGCAACATTTACTGTTCTTGGTGGAATAAGAACACAGCTTTGTGAGAAATTATCTAAGATACCACTGGGGGCGGTGTTAGATGATAACAGTGGTAGTTATAAGAATATAATTGTTGAACGAGTTGATTCGATGGAGACAACATTAGCGCATATTATACCGGAATTTACTTCAAACCTGTTATTACCGGTTGTTATGTTTATTTATCTTATTACGATAGATGCACGTCTTGGATTAGCTAATCTAGTTGGTGCATTAATAGGTCTTATATTTATGATGGTTATGTTTGCAAAGAGCAAGGGTGGATACGAACTGTCTGTAGAAAAAACAAAAAAACTGAATGATACTGCTGTTGAATACATCAACGGAATAGAAGTAATAAAAGCGTTTGGGAAGACTGGTAGTTCATATGAAAAGTTTGTGGTTGCGGCAAGAGAAGGTGCAGATGTGTTTATTGACTGGATGCGCAGATGTATCTGGCCACAGTCGGGAACTATGGCATTTTTGCCGGCGACATTTTTAGGTGTTCTTCCTGTTGGACTTATGCTCGTAAAGAACGGTTCGCTTACACCGGAAAATTTTATTACCGGAATAATTCTTTCAACAGGACTTATAACGCCTCTTGTAGTTGCTTTTTCATACACGGATGATTTGTTGAAAATGGGAACTATTTTTGGGGAAGTAACAGAAATACTTGAGCGTAAAGACATGGTAAGACCATCTGTTGCAATTAAAAATCCGAAGGGAACGGATATTAATCTAAAGAATGTCAGATTCACATACAAAGAAAAGGAAGTTCTGCACGGTATTAATATGAATATCAAGGAAGGGCAGGTAGTTGCAATAGTTGGTCCTTCGGGTTCCGGAAAGAGCACAATTGCAAGAATAATTGATTCGCTGTGGGATGTAGATAGTGGAGAAATTACATTTGGAGGAGTAGACATTCAGAATCTTCCGCTTGACTATTATATGGGGCAGATTTCTTATGTTGCACAGGATAATTTCCTGTTTGATATGTCTGTGAAAGAAAATATAAGACTGGCAAAACCGGATGCTTCAGACAAGGAGGTTATTAAAGCAGCAAAAGCAACAGGATGTCATGAGTTTATCATGGGACTTGAGAATGGGTATGATACGATTGTTGGTGGAGCCGGTGGACATTTATCAGGTGGAGAAAGACAAAGAATATGTATTGCAAGAGCTATGTTAAAGAATGCACCGGTTGTTATTCTTGATGAAGCTACAGCGTATACAGATCCTGAAAATGAAGCTTTAGTTCAGGAAAGTGTGGCAAAGCTTATAAAAGGAAAAACTCTTATTGTTATTGCACACAGACTCTCTACGATTGTGGATGCTGATAATATTTTTGTTATTAACAATGGTAATGTTGAGGCAAGTGGAACACATGTACAGCTTTTGAAAAATTGCAAGCTATACAAGAAGATGTGGGAAGCACACAGCATTTCTAAGGATGACGAAGACGAAATTAAGAGTGATTACAATGGTAAAAAGGAGGTCGCAAATGCTTAAAATGGTGGAAAAGTTCTTTGATTTTTGCAGTAAAAAGAACAGAAATAAGTTTTATAAATCGATAATATTAGGAGTTATGGAAGCAATATTTACGGCAATGAAAATTCCTGCGGCTTTTTTTGCAATCAAAGCTGTGCTTGACAATAAAATTGATACGACTGCAATGTTAACCGTTATTGGATTTATGCTTGTAAGTACGCTTGGTAAAATGGTGGTTAACAGATTTTCGGCAATGCTTCAGACGGAGGCAGGGTATGATACATGTGCACAAAAACGTATTGAAATCGGAGAACATTTAAGATATCTTCCGATGGGGTATTTTAACGATACAAGTCTTGGACACATAACGTCTGTTACCACAAACACAATGGAACAGGTTGGAGATATTGCAACGAGGGCCATTATGATGGTGTTGCAGGGGGGAATCACAACTGTGGTTGTAGCAGTATTTATGTTTGCTTTTGACGTGAGAATAGGACTTATTGCCTTGGCAGGTATCGGAGTTTTTCTGATTGTTAATCAGTGGACCAACAAAAGTGTTGCTAAGGTTGCAGATGAAAAAATAGCAGCTGATGCACATATGGTAGGGGTAATTTTGGAATACATTCAGGGAATTGCGGAGATTAGAAATTATAACATTATAAGTCAAAATAAATCTCGTATTCAAAATTCTATTGAGAGAAAGAAAAAAGCGGATATTGCTGCAGAGATTGCAGCAATACCGGCAGTAGGCGTGCAGAATCTTATAAGCAAACTTATGGGCGTTGCTATTGCAGGAGCATCTTTGCGTTTTTATCTGAATGGAACAATGGAGTTAGTATATACGATAGTAATGCTGCTTTGTTCATTCATGGTATTTGAGTCGCTTGACCTTGCAGGAACATATACAGCCCTTCTTAAAGTAATTGGTAAAGGAGTGGATCTTGCTAATGAAATTATGGGAATTGAACAGATGGATATCGATGGAGAGAACATTACTCCTGCAAACAGAGATATTCATTTAGAACATGTAGAGTTTGCATATGATAACCGTAAGATAATTGATGATGTGACACTTGATATAAAAGAAAATACAACAACTGCAATTGTTGGTCCGTCCGGTGGAGGAAAGACTACAATTACATCTTTGATTGCACGATTTTGGGATGTCCAAAAAGGAGAGGTTACCCTTGGGGGCGTTAATGTGAAAGATTACAGTTTTGACAGCCTGATGGAAAACTTCAGTTTTGTATTTCAGAGAGTATATCTTCTCGAAGATACTATTGCCAACAATATTCGTTTTGCAAAACCTGAGGCTTCAATGGATGAAGTAATTGAGGCCGCAAAGAAGGCTGCATGTCATGATTTCATAATGACACTTCCTGATGGTTATGAAACCGTTGTTGGTGAAGGTGGGGCAACTTTATCCGGTGGAGAAAAACAACGAATTGCAATAGCGCGTGCCATTATGAAAGACGCTCCTATAATTATTCTTGATGAAGCAACAGCCAATGTTGATCCGGAAAATGAAAAGGAACTTACCCAGGCCATAGATAATCTTACAAGAATGAAAACAATAATTATGATTGCACACAGATTAAAGACTGTTAGAAATGCAGACCAGATTATTGTTGTTGATAAAGGCAAAATCGTTCAAAAAGGAAAACATGAGGAGTTAATGAACCAAAAGGGAATATATAAAAAATTCATCATGGGAAGAAAACAGGCTGTAAGCTGGAAGATTTCTTAATTAATTAAATATAACGGAGAGAATTATAATGAACAATAAAAAACTTCAGGCAAAAGATTTTATTACAATTGGAATTTTTACCGCATTACTATTTGTGATTGAGTTTGCATGTGGGATGCTGGGATTTATTCATCCATACATAGTTGCATCTTACGTGATATTGATACCTCTTTTAGGGGCTGTTCCAATGATGCTGTTTTATACGAAGATTGAAAAGTTTGGAATGATTACCATAATGTCTGTGCTTATTGCGATAATTATGTTTGTTACAGGCATGGGGTATCTAGGAGCACCATTAATTATAATATCAGGACTTGTAGCTGATATTATTGCAGGAATGGGAAGATACAAGAAATCTAAAAATATAATGTTTAGTTACGGTGTATTTTGTTTTTGGATTTGTGCTAATTATTTTCCTGTGGTTGTTACTGCTGACTCATACAGAAAAAATCTTTTGGATGGCGGTTATTCTAAGCAGTATTGCGATAATCTGTTTAGAGCCATTAATTCAAAGACAATATCAGTACTTCTTGCACTTTGCTTTGTGTTTGGATGTATAGGCGCATTTGTTGGTAGAGCGGCAGTAAAAAAGCATTTTGAGAAAGCTGGAATAGCATAATGACAGTCAGACTGGATCCAAGAACAAAGCTCTATATGATATTTGTTGTATCTGCGGTTGTTATGATGAGTGCCACTAATTCCTTGTTATGGGCTTTAAGAATTGTTGTAACGATATTACCGATAGCATTTTTAATAATGGAAAAATACTATGCATCCGCATTAAGATTTTTGATATTATATGTGACGGCGCTTGGTATTACGTTTACATGTCTTTCTGAAAAATCAACAGGTTTTTTTATGGCGTTTCTTTTAGGATATTGCAGTATTATCGTTCAATTTTTGCCGGCTATGATAACAGCTTGGTATGTGTTAAGAACTACAAAGATAGATGAATTTATTTGTGTTATGCAAAAAATGCATATGCCGGATGGAATTACAATATCGCTTGCTGTTGTTATGCGCTTTTTCCCGACAATAAAAGAAGAGTATACATCTATACGTGATGCAATGAAAATGAGAGAAATTATGCTTGGAACGGGAAATGTCATTAAAATGGTGGAATACCGTATTATTCCGCTTATGTTTTCCTGTGTTAATATTGGTGATGAATTATCCGCGGCCGCGATTACACGAGGACTTGGAGAAAAGGTGAAAAGAACCAGCGTTGTAGAATTGAAAATGAAAGTATATGATTATCTACTTGTAATTCTTTTTTCAGTGGTGCTAATAGTATATGTGGTTTTTAGGAATGTGAAGTGATGCAGACGATTATTGATATAAAAGATGCAACGTATAAGTATAAAGGAGCGAGAAATAACTCTCTTATGGGTGTATCCATGCAGGTAAAAAAGGGAGAAACAATACTTCTGTGTGGTGCTTCGGGCTCTGGAAAGACTACTCTTATAAGGTTAATTAACGGATTGATTCCGCATTATTACAATGGGGAATTACAGGGAAGTATCTGTGTTAAGGAAAAGGATGTTTCAAAGACACCGTTATATAACCTTGCAGGAACAGTTGGAACGGTTTTTCAGAATCCAAGAAGTCAGTTTTTTTCGGTTGATACGGATGGCGAGATAGTATTTGGTCCTGAAAATATCGGCATTGCTCCTAAGGAAATACTAAAAAGAAAAGACAATATAATTGAACAGATGAAGCTCAATAAATTAATGGGAAGGAATCTGTTTGAACTTTCAGGAGGACAAAAGCAAAGAATTGCATGTGCATCTGTAGCGGCACTTTTACCGGAAATAATACTTCTTGACGAACCTTCATCGAATCTGGATCTTCAATCAATAAGTGAACTAGGAAAGATAACCAGAAAGTGGAAAGAACAAGGGAAGACGGTTATTATTTCTGAACACAGATTGTGGTATGTTAAAGATTTTGTTGATCGTGTCATCTATATGAAAGACGGAGTCATTGCAAATGAGTGGGCCGGTGAGAGATTTAAGAAATTAGGAGAAAAAGAAATAAGAAAATTAAAGCTGAGACCGCTTTTGTTAAATGAGAAATTTTCAAATATCCTATGCTTTAAATCCGGGCAAAAAAGCTTTAAACGAATGGAAGAAACGGACAGCATTATTTTGAAAGACTTTTATTTTTCTTATAAACGCAAGCCATATATTTTCCGAAAAAAGAAGTTTACTCAATCAGATGGTGAGCACTTAAATCTGTGTGTACAAAATCTTGCGATTCCTAAAGGAAAAATAATAGGTGTAATAGGCAGTAACGGAATGGGAAAATCCACATTTTTAAGATGTATTTGCGGGCTTGAAAAGGATTGTACCGGGGTAATTAAGACAGACGGTATGGTGTATAAAGGAAGAGCAAGAATTCCCGTGTCCTATATGGTTATGCAGGATGTGAATCATCAATTATTTACTGACAGTGTAAAAGAGGAAGTTCTACTTTCCATGAAAGAAAAGGATGAAGAAAGATGTTATTGTATATTGGAGAGTCTGGGGCTTTTAGAATATAAGGATACTCATCCTATGGCATTATCAGGTGGTCAGAAACAAAGGGTTGCCATTGCATCTGCAGTTGCTGCCGGGGCGAGTCTATTGCTTTTTGATGAGCCGACATCAGGGCTTGATTATTCGCATATGGAGAAGGTTGGCGATCTTTTAAAACAACTTGCGGCCATGGGAAAAACGGTTCTTGTATCAACTCATGATCCGGAATTGATAGAACGTTGCTGTGAATATTTACTTTGTGTTAATAACGGAAAAGTAGAGTATGTATAGTAAAATGTTATAACATAATCGTGATAGTTAGTTTTTGGTCACTGTATTTTGCTGTGATTGTACCGCCCATTCGTTCCACTAAGGTTCTGGCGATAGACAGTCCAAGGCCTGTGGAGTGGTGGGCGTTTTCAACTGTATAGAAACGATCAAAGAGCTGCCCTGTTTCAATAGGTGACAGCTTTTTTGCCGTGTTTGTAAAAGTAATAATACCAGTGTCTGTCATAACTATTTCAAGGTCGCCGTCACTATATTTAACGGCGTTACCAAGAATATTTGAAAATACGCGGGATAATGCCTGTTTATTGAGTGTACGTTCAACACGCACATCGGTAATGGTAATTGAAGGTTCAATATTTTTTTCTTTAAGAGCCGGATAAAATCCGCTTATGCTTTCGGCAAGAAGCTGATTGACATATACATTTTCAGTTTCTGTTTCGGCGTCTTCAGACATTATAAGTGAATAACAAAAGAGTTCTTCGGTAAGATGCTTCATCATATTTGCTCGTTCTGTCATTATCTCAATATAGTGCTCTCTTTTTTTAGAATCATCGGTTTTCTTTAGCATATCAAGGTATCCGCAAATCGCAGTAAGCGGTGTGCGGATATCATGTGAAATGTTTGTTATTGCGTTTTTCAGTTCAGTGTTGCCGTGATCATATGTAAGTTTATTGTTACGCATTTCTTTAAGACTTAAATTGATATTTTCGGTCAGATGTCTTATGTCTTTATCGCGACTTGATATTCCGATAACCGAATTGGTATCTTCTTTTACGATTCTTGAAAATCCTGATGATATCTCTTTTATTGATTTTTTCATAAGGCAGACTTTGACAATCAAAAATAATATTAATACAGCCATTATAAAAAGAATTACGTATAACAATTTAATTACCTCATTTCATATCGTGTTTTCTAAAATAAGCAAGTGTTGTAACGAGCATTATTATGCTTGTTGACAGAGCACATATTATGGTTAACCATGGCCTGTCGGGAGCTTTTGTAACACTTAATACTGTAAGCTGTCCAAGTGGGAAAAACCTCAATAAAAGCTGTGCGGTTTTGTTATCTGAAAAAAGTTCACCACCCATTGATGAGATGAATAACAGCGCATATTCAAATAAAAACATTAACACAATGCTTTTGGTGTCTTCGTAGATAACGCATATCAAAATGATAAAGAATACATTGCTTAGCAGTAAAATTCCAATAAGCAAAAGATTCTTTATAACAAGCTTTGTTTCTAAATGCGACAAATTGTAAGATAAAAGATAAGCAAAAGAAAATGTGCCTGCTTCAAAAAATATATAAAACAATAACGTTATTATTAAAGCACATATTGACCATGAAAATATTATTTTTATCCTGCTATGTCCCATTATCAGTTTGTTACGTATGACACCACTTGTGAATTCAGATGAAATTTTAAGAGCAATGACAGCACCTGTGAAGAATGGTAAAATCATTAGCGCGCTACTGTCAGGTATACCTATAAAATCATTTGATGACTTATTGATAAATACAAAAAACATTGCGAGCAGGGTGGAAAAGAAAAGTCCGTAATAGAAGGATTTTCCTTTGAAAATTCGTATTATATCTGCAGTTAAAAGTTTATTCATCACTGCCACCTCCTACAAGTGATACAAAGAACCCTTCAAGATTCTGGTCTTGCTCCGTGCAAGCTGTTACCTCGCAGTTTTCATTTGCAAGGGAAGTGACAAGATGTGTTATATTTGGCTTTGCGTATATGTCTATTGTTGTGTCGTCTACTACTTTATATTCGAGTTTTAGTTCGTCTAGAGCTTTTATTGCGCTAGGTGTGTTTGTAACAGTGATGCGTAAACATTTTCGGCAGGCTTCTTCAAGTTGCATGGCACTCATTTCACGTATAATGTTACCTTTGTCAATAAAACCATAATGTGTAGCAATCTTTGAGAGCTCTTCAAGTATATGAGACGAGATTAGAACAGTTATATTTCTTTCCTGATTCAGTTTGAGAATCAGTTCTCTTATTTCAATTATCCCTTGAGGATCAAGACCGTTGATAGGTTCATCAAGTATAAGAAAATCCGGATTTCCACATAATGCGATGGCGATGCCAAGTCTTTGTCTCATACCAAGAGAAAAGTTTTTGGCTTTCTTTTTACCCGTATTATTCAGCCCCACTAGTTCAAGCAGCTCATCTATTCCGTCGTATGTAGGAAGTCCTAAAAGCCTGTACTGGTTTTTAAGATTCTCGATGGCTGTCATCTCAGGAAAAATTGATGGGTTTTCAACAACTGCACCTATTCGTTTTTTGACGGTGGATAAGGCTGCATCATTGTTTTTTACACCATAGATTTCAAAATCACCGGATGAAGGAAACTGCATACCACATATAAGTCGCATGAGAGTTGTTTTACCGGCACCATTTCTTCCGACAAAACCGTAAATTGACCCTTTTGGTACATTCATTGTTACTTCATTTAAAGCTTTGAATTTTTTGTAATGCTTGCTTAAGGCATTTGTTTTAAGAACATAATCCATTAAATTGCCCTCCTTTTTATGCAGACAGTATATCCTTAATCAGTTAAGAAAACAGTTAAGAAAATGGTTAAGATACGGTTAAGATTTTTCTGTAAGCATAAAACCTATTCCCCATACGGCGGTTATATAGTCGCGACCGATTACCCCTTTTAATTTGTGCCTGAGGTTATGTATATGAATTTTAAGCGAATCTTCCGTGCAATCAGGAGTGTCATCACTTATGCGGTCAAGTATTGTAAGCTTTGCGACAACCTGTTCACTGTTTTGCATCAGAAGTTTTAGTATGGCGTATTCCGTTCTTGTAAGTTTGATATCTGCACCGTTAATTACAACTGAATGTGTTGTTGTATTTAAAGTGATTTCACGAAAATTCAAAATGGTCTTTTCAAAGGTGTTACGCGCGGTTCTAAGATGGACGGCAATACGTGCAAGAAGTTCTGCAACATCGAAGGGTTTGGTGATGTAATCCACAGCTCCACTTAGCAAAAGATTAACCTTGTCCGTAACATCGGCTTTAGCACTTACAACAATTACGGGAGTATCTTTTATAAGAGGCAGAAGCTCCTCGCCGGTAAGACCGGGAAGCATGAGATCAAGAAGAATAAGGTCGTAGCTTTCAGTGTTAAGAAGCATACGGGCTTCCGTGCCGGAATATGCAGATGAAACATTGTAACCTTCATTTTTTAGAAGTTCGTTTAACATTTCGTTGATGTGAGAATCGTCATCTATAATTAAAATGTGATACATTATTGTGACTCCGTTCAAATTTTTTTACTAGTATATCACATTATCTTACGGTGGAATAGAATAATACTGGAAGTGACTTTGGTTTTGTGATAAAATTAAATAAGAGGCAAAGGTGTCAGAGATGGTGCATTTGCCTTTTTGCGTTTTTGGCTTTGTACAAAGGAGGTCATTATGGCAGCATTTGATAGAGTGTTATCCGGAATCCCTCAGATGGATGAAAACCTTGACAATATTCGTCTTGGTGACAACGTTGTGTGGCGTGTAGATGAGTTGTGGCAGTTTAAAATGTTTGTGGATCCTTATGTGAAACAGGCAATTAGCGACGGACGAAATCTTATCTACTTCAGATTTGCGACGCACGAGCCGCTTGTTGAAGCGCAGGAGGGTGTTAAGATAATAGAAGTTGAGCTTAATCACAGGTTTGAAAACTTCACCGTTGAGATTCATGACCATATAAGAAGGGAAGGCAAGGATGCTTTCTATGTGTTTGACTGTCTGTCGCAGCTGCAGACTGCATGGGCAACGGATCTTATGATGGGGAATTTTTTTCAGGTAACCTGTCCGTACCTGTTCATTCTTGATACGGTTGCGTTCTTTCCATTAATCAGAGGAAAGCATTCGTTTCAGGCAATTGCAAAGATAAGAGATACAACGCAGTTATTTCTTGATGTTTATGCGGATAAGGAAAATGTGTACATAAGACCGGATAAGGTATGGCAGCGTTATTCGGAAACAATGTTTTTGCCGCATCTGTACAGCTCGAAAACAGGAGAGTTTAAACCTATTCTGGATGGTGTTATGGCAAGTCATTTTTATCATGTGCTTGGGGAGAATGCTTTGTCAGCAGACAGCGATAACATGGACAGCTGGGACAGATTTTTCAATATGACACAGACTATGTTTGAAACCGGGCTTGATGTCAAAGATGCCTGCTACAGAATGTGTAACATAATGATGACGAGGGACGAAAAACTAAGGGGAATGATTAAAGAAAATTTTAAGCCGCAGGATTATTTTACAGTCAGAAAACATATGATAGGAACGGGAATGATAGGCGGTAAAGCATGCGGAATGCTGCTTGCAAGAAAAATAATTGAAAACAGATGCCCGGACATTTACGACAAGATGGAACCTCACGATTCGTTTTACATAGGTTCGGATGTTTTTTATACGTATATTGTTGAAAATGGTTTTTGGAATTTAAGAATAAGACAAAGAAGCGAGGAAGAGTATTTTTCGGTTGCGGGGGAATTTGCCGACAGGCTGTTGAATGGAAGATTTTCAAGAAACCTGGAAGAGCAGTTTGAAAAGCTTCTTGAATATTACGGACAGGATCCTATAATCATAAGATCAAGTTCTATATTGGAGGACGGTTTTGGTAATGCATTTGCGGGCAAATACGAATCTGTTTTTTGCTCTAATACAGGTGATATGAGCCAGCGACTAACGGAACTTGAAAATGCCATTCGTGTTGTATATGCAAGCACGATGAGCAGGTCGGCGCTTGATTACAGAAGCAGGCGAGGTCTGCAAAAGAGAGATGAACAGATGGCAATTCTCGTACAGAGAGTGTCAGGTTCATATTACGGTGAATATTATATGCCTTGTGTTGCGGGTGTGGGTTATTCGTTCAGTCCGTACAGGTTTATGGAGAATCTTAATCCCAAAGCCGGTATGTTAAGACTGGTAATGGGGCTTGGAACTTCAGCTGTTGATCGTACGCAAGGATCTTATCCAAGGCTTGTAAGTCTTGATAAACCAAAGGCAGTGACTGCAAAAAACTGTGCCGAAAAACATCAGTATTCACAGCGCAGGCTTGAACTTATGAACAGAGCGTCACGAAAACTTGAGCAGATATCACCTGATACCGTGAAACCATTCCTGCCTGCATTCATGAAAAAGCTTTTGTTTGAACATGATTATGATACGGAGAGAATGTTTAGGGAAAGAGGACAGGCAAGGGAAATTCTATTTGTTTCATGTCAGGGAATTGTTGAAAAAGAAATACTCATGAATCAGATGAAGGAAATCCTTGAGGTATTGCAGCGTGAATATGACTATCCGGTGGATACGGAGTTTACAATCAATCTTTCCGAGGACGGAGATTATGTCATCAATCTTTTACAGTGCAGACCGCTTCAGGTTTATCAGGATACAGATGACACACAGTTTCCTGAGAATGTAGAAAAGAATAATATATTGTTTGAATGTAAGGGTTCGGCAATGGGGCTGTCACGAAACGAAAAACTTGATCTGATAGTATATGTCGACCCGGTTAAATACTACAATATGCCGTACAAAGATAAGCCGGGAATTGGCCAGATAGTTGGTAAAATTAATTGGCAGATGCGTGACAAGGGCAAGAAAATGTTATTGATGGTTCCAGGAAGACTGGGGACATCTTCGCCGGAACTTGGTGTCCCGGCGCTGTTCTCGGATATAAGTGAATATGAAGCAATATGTGAAATCTCGGATTCGAAGGCTGGCTATAATCCGGAGCTTTCATACGGAAGCCATTTCTTTCAGGACCTTGTAGAGTCAGGTATTCTTTACAATGCCATATTTGAAAATGAAAAAACTATCATTTACAATCCGGATGTTTTAAAGAAACTGGATAACCGTATATGCGATTATGATACGCAAAGTGGCGGGGATGGTATAGTGGCTGTATATGATGTGTCTGAACTTGGTTTTTGGCTTTGCAACGATATGAAAAATGAAAGAATTATATGCTGCAAAATGTGATGGGGATTAAAAATGTCCCTCATAAAATGTGATAAAAACCAAAAACTCCCTCATAAAATGTGAGAAAAGCGATTGAACAGGCTATTTTTTTGTGATATGCTTTTGGCAGGGAGGCGGTTTTTATGTATTTAAAAAGAAAAATTGATGATTTTTTAGTTCAATGGAAAAATGATTCCGCTCATAAGCCTCTGATAGTAAAAGGGGCAAGGCAGATTGGAAAGACCGAATCAGTTTTAAATTTTGCAAGGAATAATTATGAAAATATAATATATATTAATTTTGTCCTTGAAAAAAAATACAAAGTAATTGTAAGTGATGGGTATGATGTGGATACTGTTATAAAAAACATTTCATTGATAAATCCTTCATTTAAATTTATCGCATCAAAAACAATTATTATATTTGATGAGATACAGGAATACCCAGATGTTGCAACGTCATTAAAGTCTTTTCGTATTGATGGAAGATTTGATGTTATATGTAGTGGTTCAATGCTTGGAATTAATTATAAGAACATTCACAGCAACAGTGTCGGTAACAAGACGGACTACGAGATGCGTTCCATGGATTTTGAGGAGTTTTTGTGGGCTAAAGGGTATAGTGACGAACAGATTTCAGATATTTTAAAACATATGATAGATATGATTCCTTTTAGTGAAACACAATTGAATGTATATAAATCGTTGTTTTTGGAATATTGTGTTTTGGGCGGAATGCCTGGTGTTATCAGCAGTTATATAGAGTCGGGGACGTTATCGGGGTCACTGGATGTACAAAAACAAATAATGCTGGATTATGAAGAGGATGTAAGGAAATATGCCCAGGGGTTGGATCAAACAAAGATAATAGGTGTGTATAGAAGTATTCCGGCACAGCTTTCAAAAGAGAATAAAAAATTTCAGTTTAGTAAAATTGAAAAAAATGCACGTTCAAGAGAATATACAGGCTGTATTGAATGGTTAATAGATGCAGGTGTAGTAACGGAATGTAAATGTCTTGTTTTTCCTGAGCTACCGTTAAAAGGGAACGTTGAAGAGAATAAATATAAATTATATTATCCTGATACAGGGTTATTAGTTGCATCGTTGGATGAGGAAGCACAGGAGGATTTGCGTGTAAATAAGAACCTTGGTGTATATAAAGGCGCGCTATTCGAGAATTTTATAGCAGAAGCATTCATAAAGCAGGGGTTAGGGTTGTTTTATTATAAAAAGGACAATTCAACGCTTGAAGAAGATTTTTTTGTCAGAACGATGACGCAGTTGCTTCCGGTTGAGGTGAAATCGGGGAATAATTATTCAAAATCGTTGTCTAATCTGATAAAAAATGAAAAGTACAGTGATATAAAACATGGTATTAAACTTGGAGATAATAACGTAGGTTGTTCGGAAAATATTTATACTTTTCCGTATTTTTGTGCGTTTATGATCAAGAGATTTCTAAAAAGTTTGGATTAAAAAAACAGGAGCTGTAGGTATGAAAGGTGAATATAAGACAAAGTCCAGAAATATAATTGTTGAGTATCTTAGGGAAAATGCGGATAAGAGGTTTACTGCCAAGGATATAGTTGATGAACTTTCAAAGGGAAGTGAACCTGTGAACCGTTCGACTATCTACCGCAATCTTGAGAGATTGTGTCAGGAAGGCCGCCTGGTGAAATTTAAGGAAACGGATGTTAATGCATCGTGCTATCAGTATTCTGAGCAGCATGAGTGCTGTAACAGTCATATTCATGCACAGTGTTCCTGTTGCAATAAGATATTCCATTTGAAAAATGATATATTTAAAAACGTTAATAAAAAGATACAGGCGGAATATGGTATAGAGATTGATTACGGAAAAACGGTAATAATCGGGCTATGTAATGATTGTAAGGGTTTAAGATAATGAGATTAAGGAAAATGCAACTTTGTTGCATTTTTTTATTGACATAAAAAATAGGATACATATAATAATATGCGACACAGTTGCAAAAATAAGACGAAAGAAGGTGGTTGTAATAGAAAAGGCAGTATACATATTTGCGGGTTTTTTAGAAAGCGGAAAGACAAGTGCACTACAAGGAACGCTGTTTAAAACAAGACGAAAAGGTGATGGTAAGGCAGTGGTAATATGCACAGAAGAAGGCGAAGAGGAATACCGTATTGATGAATTGAAAGAATTGAATGTTGATGTTTTGATAGAAGAAGATGAAGAGTGTCTTAGTAAAGAACATTTAGAGGAGATAGACAGAATTTACGTTGGAAGATAAATATCTATATTTTTAGAGAACGGAGAAATGAAAATGTCGAAGAAAAAATTACCGATTGTAGTTATTACAGGATATCTTGGTTCGGGCAAAACTACCCTTATGCAAAATATTTTAAAACAGGAAAAAAGAAAAATCGCGCTTATTGTAAATGATATGGGAAGCATAAATATTGATGCTTCTATACTTAACAAAACAGGTAACCAGGTTGCTCAGGTCGAGATGGTTGAAATGCAAAACGGATGTATCTGCTGCACTCTTAGAGATGAATTTATGGATGAAATCGAAAGACTTTCTGCAGATGAAAGTATCGAAGCAATATTTGTTGAAGCGTCGGGAATCAGTGAACCGTCATCGATTGCGGGAGCATTTGTGAATTACGTTGATATGACACCGGATACAAGAGTGTATCTAAAAGCTGTTGTGTCAGTTGTTGACGTAGACAGAATATACCGCGAATTTTTACACGATCTTATGTCGGAAGAAGAAAATGATGATGGTGATGTTATTAATCTTATTATCGACCAGATTGAGTTTTGCAATCTTATGATATTAAATAAAACGGATCTTCTTGATGAAGAGCAGCTAAGCGAGGTTAAAGAAGGTCTTAGAAATCTTCAGCAGGAAGCAAAGATGATTACCTGTGTTAACGGTGAAGTGGATCTTGATATTATTTTTGAGATGGAGGACTTTGATTACGATGAGGTAGAAGCCTACAGCACTGTACAGAGAGCACTTAACAATTGTGAGCATGACGATGAGAAGGCATGCGTTGATGAATACGGAATATCATCATTTGTATTTGAGGAAAAGAGACCTTTTAACAGAAAGGCATTCAATAGCTTTGTGGAAAAATATCCGCAGGCGCTTATCAGAACAAAGGGTTACATATGGTTTTCTGATGACTGGGATCACGTACAGCTTTTTGAACAGGCAGGGCGCAATGCATCTGTCACAGAACTTTCAGAGTGGGTATCGTCATGGCCTGATAATGAATTGGAGCCGTTACTTAAAGACTTCCCGGATTTGAAAGATGACTGGGATGAAACTTATAAGGACAGATGCAACCAGGTTGTGTTCATCGGAAGAGGATACGAGAAGGCGCAGATAGTAAAACTCCTTTATGACTGCATTGAGGACTAGCTTGCAGGCTAATCCTCGACGAATCCTGAAAGGCTCATGACAATATCTGAATTAAAAACGGTGTCTTTGTGATAAAAATTTGCGAAGCCACCGTTTTTTTTCGCTATCTGGCAGATTGTTGAAAGTCCGATGCCGTTCCCTTTGTGATGGGTGGAAAGATACTTTCCGTCGGCCTGTCTGACTTTGCCGTTAAATGAATTACTCATGGCAAAATAGAGGTTGTCGTTCTTATCGACAGCTTCGGTGTAGAGGTTGATAAATCTGTCTTTTTCGGTCACTTCGGATTGTGCGGTGATAGCATTTTCAAGTAAATTGCCTAATACATTACATAAATCAACGTCATCAATCAGACAGTAGGAAGGAAGATTGATGACCCAGTGAAGGGTGATGTGCGCTGCTTTTGCATTATCGGCATAATAGTTTAAAAGAGCATTTATTGCATGGTTATTGCAAAATTCTATTACGTCTTTTTTAGGTATGGTTTTTACAAACTTTTTCAGATAGCTTTTTAGTGCATCATAGTTTTCGTCCTCGGCAAGCCTTTGTAAAGTGCGAATGGTCTGGCGGAAATTGTGCCGCTCCGCCGAGGTCGCCTGCATGTATTTTTGTTGTTTTATGTACTGGCTTTGCTGCATTTCTAGCAGACGGTTTTTCTCTAAAGTGTCCCTTTCTCTTAAAATTCCTGCAACAATAAAATAAAATACTATCGTTAATAGCAGTAATGTTGCAGATATCATAAATAGAGAACCGATAAAGGCACGAAAGACTTTGTTGGTGTACAGAGTTTCGTAATGCTCGGGACGAATAAGCATATTTATGGATACGAAAATGGCTGAAATCAATATGGTAGTTCCAAAGACACGGGGAAGATTCAGCTTGTCAATAAGAATGCATCCGTATCTGGTAAATGGGTAGAAAAGAAGTATTGCAATGATGCTGCCGGTAATAAGCTGGAACAATGATTTTTCAAAGCTGAAGATTCCTTCGCCCGAAAAAGGGTTTCTAGTTGCATCAAAAGCATTTGCAAAGTTACAAATAAGAGCTGTAATGGAGCTGCCGTAAGAAAAAACTGCAAAAGACTTATCTATTGATGTGACAAGACTGTTATGATAACATGAAAAAAACAGGAACAGACTTGGAATCAAAACAGTGATGGGCTTTAATGAGAATCTGAAAGTAATCCAAGTCATTGCAGGAATAACTGTAATATAAAAAATCAAAATGTGCAAAATAGTCTTTGAAAGCTTGTGTTTTAACTGGTTTTTCATTGGGAAAAAGCATATGGCTGATGTAGGTATTATAATCAATTCATGCAACAAAATAATTAAAAAGTCTTTCAAAGGTGAAATCCCCTTTCATGATTTTTTGTAAATTGCTGATTATGCTTATATCTTATATAATAATATCATTAAATCAGAAAAAGCTCCATAAAAAAATAATAAAATATTATAAGGAGTACTTATTAACAACATATGAAAAAGAGAATTCTAGCTAGTAATATTTTTATGAATGAGGCGCTTAATGAGGCTTTTGACGGGATAAAGGCCGGTCATGGCGGCCCGTTTGGTTCGGTTATTGTAAAGGATAACAAGATTATCGGAAGGGGACATAACAGAGTGCTTATTAATAATGACCCTACATGTCATGGAGAAGTAGATGCAATAAGAGATGCCTGCCGTAATATCGGTAAGTATGATTTGTCGGGATGCGAGATTTATACTACCGGTGAACCGTGTCCGATGTGTCTGTATGCCTGTCTGTGGGCCAGAATAGATAAGGTTTATTATGGCTGTTCAATTGAAGATAACAGTAAGATTGGATTTATGGATGAAGAGCTCGACAGCCTTGGCAGTGCCAGAAAAGAGTTAAAAGATTACCTTAACTGTATTGACAGAGAGGCATGTCTTAAATTATTTGATGAATATAACGAAATGGAACACTCGTTGTATTAATTGTTTTAGAGGTGAAAGCCCCTCTGGGTATTGTCCTTACGAATCTTTGCGAATGTGTAGTTATGCCATTTACGCTCGATTTCTTTTGTCTTTTTTGAGTATACGGGAAAAGAAGAGCGGTTATTTAACAGGCACATTCCGTCATTTAACGCTTCGACACTATCAAGGTTAACAATGATGTTGCGGTTGATTTGTAAAAAGCGTTTATCGGTTTCCAATTCTTTAAGCGCAGATGAAAAAGTCATGCGGGGATGATATACATTTCCGGATTTATCGATGATATCAAGGTAATTATGTTCTGCGGTAATAACGGATACGATATCCGGATAGGCAAGGGCATAGGACTGCCCTTCGGTTGTAAATGAAAATTTGTCAGAGAAAAAAGTTGTGTGGTTATGAAGTATATCATCCATGACACGGAAAAGTTTTTTCTTACATGTTGGCTTTATTATATAGTCATAGGCATGAATTGAAAAAGCATCCGCCATGTGTTCAACACTTGATGTGAGGAAAACTATAATCGTATCGGTGTCGGATTTGCGTATTATTTTTGCGATATCAACACCTGATAAGCCTTCCATAAATATATCCAGAAAAACTATGGTATAAGCATAAGGAGAGTAGTTTTTTAAAAAACTCTCTCCGTTATTATATTCATCTGTCTTTAAAGCAATTTTATTAATTGCTGCATATTCGTTCAATATATTCTTAAGTTTGTCATTCTCATATGAAAGATCATCAACGATGGCAATATTCATATTCATTCACTCCTTCTGAGTATATAAAACAAGAAATATAATATCATAAAATACGTCAAATTTCTACAGAAAACAGCTGTGCCGTTGCGCACAGATGCATGCCGTTTGGCACACATATATTGAAAATACCCCTCCTGATGATAGACTTTAATAAGAACCAATTATAGACAGTATACTCCAGACAAATACTTAATGAAGGAAGGTGGGAAGAAAGAAATATTATTGGGTAGTTTACAAATAAGCAGCAGACAAAGAAGTTTAGGAGGAAGCGAAATGGCAAACAAAAAGACTTACAATCAAAGCAAAAGTAATGTTATTGAAAAATCTGTTGTGGAAGAGAAGGTTGAGGTTACAAAAGAAATTATGGAAGTAATCAGTGAACCAACGGTAGTTTTAGATGAACAGGAAGCACAAAAAATGGAGGGTGTCAGCATGGCAAATGAACAGATCGGAAAAGATGAATCAAAAGATGTATTAAAAGATGCAGTCGGTAAAAAAGGATTATTGGGTGATGATGAACCGACTGGCGATCAGGACATGAGTGAGCAGCAGGTATCGGCATTTTTGTATTCAAAGATGGCTGAGATTTTTGGCGGCGGCAATCAGCTTTACACAATGGAATTTCCGGGACGAGTATTAAACAAAGATGATTATATGTATGACATAAAAGACTACAACGGAAGCAGTCTTAATAAGCCGTATGCGGTAGCGGAAAATGAGTTCAGATTAAGTGATAACATGGTTGATCCGTTTCCGATTGTACAAGGCCCAAACGGAAAATCACTTTCGTCAATCTATAACACAGCAATTAATAATCTGGCTCCAAAGATTACGGACGTAAAAGACTTCATAACAGATAAAATGGAGCTTCGTCTGTTCCTTATGCAGCCTGTGACAGATACAATCGACGGCCAGCTTGTTACATGCAGCAGAATGGAATTTTGTCAGAAAACCTATTTGAAATATCTTCAGACAAAATATAATTGGGATCAGGAGAAGATAGATACAAGAACGCAGTATGAAAAAGAAGATGATATGGACGGATATGCAAGATGGCTTGCAACAACTGCGTGGACAAAAGATCACGAGCTTGAAGCAATGTTTAACGATGCGGTAATCAGAGGTTTCTACCATGAAGTTATGACAATTCTCGGCTTTGTTGATACGGAGTCACCAGCTGAGAGACTTACAAAGGTTAAGAATTCAAAGATAGTATCATCATGGTCATCACTTGATGAGAGCAGGGATGTTCTTCCTGTAAGCTTCCAGCCAAGTAACTGGGCACATGCATTAAAGACTAACTTTAATTTTGAAGATCTTTCGATGGATTCATCTTTCCTTAAGAACGAATATCTTACAAAACAGAAGCTCTTAAGTGACTATGAAGCAGAACTTAGAATTCTTGTTACCAATAACGCTAAAAAAGAAGATATTGAAAAACTTGAAAAGCGTGTGGAAGATGGAAAGAAGGCTCTTAATGAGCAGGAGAAGAACAGCTTCAGCGACTACACAAAAGCACAGATTGAAATGGTTAAGCTTGCATTTGAGATTGTGTCAAACGGAGATATTGTATCACTTATAGGTGGACTTGCAGGCGGAACGGTTACGGCTGATGTATTTAAAACTCTTACGGAGTCAAAAGATTTCCTTTCAATATTTACGAAGAAAGATCAGACAGATGCAAGCGGAGATTCTCTTACAGAAATTACTGACAGTGTAAAAAATCTTATTAACATGACATATACATTGTACAGTGACAATCTGGATTACTTTAAATCATTTGATGAACTTGTCCAGCTTAAAACAGCACAGGCACAGATGAAAACTCAGAATTACGATAATCAGATTGCTGAACTTACAACAAAGATTAGCGAGCTTAAAAAGGAACTTGAGAATCTTGCAACAATTATTACGTCATCAGCTGTCAATGAGCCTAAAATTGCTTATGAGGAACAGCTTTCAAAATCTAATATATTCCCTGATTCTAACGAAGATGATGGCATCAACTTTACTGACATTGTATTCTCATCAAGTGAAGTAAAGAACTTTACATCGAATACACAGAACAGTACATACGGAAAACTCTCAGGTAGTATGGGTAATCTCTTCTTTAACTCTAAAACAGAAGGTGATTATTCATCATCAGAATCACAGTTGATTAAGGATGTTTATAACTCTGATTTTGTGGTTGGAATGAGAGTAATGAAAGTTACTATCGACAGAGGAGGATGGTTTGATCCGGCACTGTTTGATATCTCTAAATCATTTATGAGAATTAACAAAGACATTTATATCAGTAACGGAACATCAGCGGCATCTATTCTTGCAGACTATATGAATAATGGAGCAGCAGCACCGGTTAAGCAGACACCGGATGGCAAAACATATTGCACCATGAGTGCCGATGATGCTGTTAAGAACAGCCTTAAGAGTAAAAACGGAAGCCAGGTTATATTGCCGATGTATCCGATATCATTCCTTATTGCAAAGGATTTTGTAATTAAAGCGAACATTACAGACTTTAAAGAGGATGATTACGAGGAGTACAAGAAAATATCTGCTACAACAACAACGAGCCTTTTTGGAATCCGTGTCTCAGGCGGATATACAAATGAGAGTTATTCAGGACACAGTGACCAGCAGAATAACACCACAACATTATATATCAAAACACCAGGACCACAGATCATAGGATGGTTCTCTGAAATGACCAGTGAGGATAATGCATCAGAGTATGTAAGTATATCTAAGTCTAAGGAATTCGAAGAGATTATCGATGCTCTTAAGGAATATCAGGATAAACTTAATGAGATAAAGACTACACCGACAACTTCAATCAGCACTAATGGTGTTGTGATTTAGGGAGGTGTGAACTATGCCTAATAGAAGATGGATAACACAATTGGTGACAGCTAACCTTGCCAGAAGAAAGAAGATGCCAATAAGTATACTAAGTTTACCGGGGACACATGATAGTTGAACTGCAAATCTTTCGACTCTTGTTGAGTGGACGATACAAAGAACTGCAAAATGTCAGGATAGGAGCTTAAGAGATCAGTTTAACAACGGAATCAGATATTTTGACATTAGGGTACGAGTCGAAGGACAGCATTTGTATATTGTTCATGATGGACCGGTTGGGGCTATGGATTGTTATTGTTACTATGATGATCCACAAAACGGAAGCAGAATAATGGAATTAAATGATGTCATAGAAGCATTTATAGATAGACTTGATATTCGAAATCCGGCAAATAAACATTATGATTTTGTTATAATGAGTATAAAGGTTGCTAATTCTTCAATAGGTTATGAAAATGTTTTAGCAGACTATTTAAGGCAAAAACAGATTAATAACTATTGCTTTTGTCCAACAAATACTCCAGTAATTACAGTGGAAGCTGCAGCTAAAAAGATTGTGTTGTTGAACAGAGTGAGTGCAATTCGTAATGACATAGCCGGTTTTTCTATTGATGCATCCGAGTGGGGGAAAAACGGTAACACAGGTCTTGTTACAACGGATATTATGAAGTTAAATGTAATGGTTCAGGATGAATATAATATCACGAATGTACAAACAAAAATTGATACATATAATAAAATGAATCGTAATGCAAAAGATGGTTTTGCGGGAATACTTATTTTAAATCATTTAAGTTGTACGAATGTGTATAATGTTGTTCATCCGACAACCATATTTAATGTTAAAGAAATGGCAGATCAGGTTAACCAGGAGTTTATAAATACCTATGCAAATAATATAAAAGATATAAGAGGTGTTACGGTTATGGATTTTCCTGGTAATAACCAAATTAATATGATTATTCAATCAAATAATGGAAGTCAATTTGTATGTTTTGGGCAGTATACGCTTTACATTAGAAATTAATATTTGTTAATATCTCCTTACCAATAAAAAATCATCCCCGAAAACCTTCAAGGATTTCGGGGATGATTCAGCTTGTATCCCCGGGCGGAAAATTACTAGGGAGAAAAGAGAAATGAAAAATCCCTAGTAGTCCTTGGCGGAAAATTACTAGGGAAAAAAGAAAGATGAAAAATCCCTAGTAGTCCTTGGCGGAAAATTACTAGGGAAAAAAGAGAAATGAAAAATCCCT
>CACXFB010000079.1 GCA_902766825.1 uncultured Lachnospiraceae bacterium | reverse complement strand
TATGAGAAATATCAATGAAACTCCTGTTGGTACTGAAATTGATAATCCTGCACCTGATGATTACTACGAATCTGTTAGTGCCATTCCAATGGTGTTCGTAAATGACAAGCTATATGTTCAAGCATATGATGGAACTATTATTTCTGAGAAACAGGATAATTTCATTGACCTTGGCAAGATAACAAGTAATGTATTAAGCGATGAACCTAATTCTGACGGAATTCCTACAAAAAATTTGCAAACAAATCAAGCCATCGTCGGCTGCGACGTCTATCAGAATGGCGATGACATTGTTGTCTACGTTGAAAATATCGGGTATATGGTATTCGTTGAATATGGTGGACCGGATACGGATATGTGGAATGAAGCATTTGAGTAGCCACTCTTATTTGAATGTGTGTTATGAGTACCTATAAGCGAAGAATGATAATTTTTGCAGTTGGAATAGTGATTGTCCTTGGATTGTTCATTTATGGGATTGCAGGTCATAAAAACATTGATAGTCTCCCTTCATTAGAACAAGTAGCACAGATGACAGACGAGGCAGAATTGAACAGCTATATTACTCATTTTACGAGGCTTGATTTAAGGACTGTGTGGGGTGAACCAAACGAAAAAGGCAAAATGGAAGACGTTTGGTATATTGATAATAATACGAAACTTGTGGTTAATTATCACAATAATGATGGTAAAGCGGTTGTTTGTGGCATTGTAAGAGCAGAATAACTAAGCATAATTTGTGGAGGTGATAACTATGAAGAAAACACTTATTGGAGGCTTTATTGCGTTAATTGGAAGCATTATGATGATGGCTTTTAGCATAAGTGCAACTTGTATGATGGAAACAGGTTGGGACATGCCACCAGGAAAGTTTTTGAGTGCTATTGCTGCGGCGAATGTTTCATTTGGCTTTTGGGTTTCAATTATGTTGATTGTGCTGGGTGGTGTTATTTTGGTATTTGAATTTTTCAAGGGAGAATAACAAATCCCAGTTCGTTCGGTCAACGCTGCGATGGATTGAGGCTATCAAAGTTGACTTGTTTCCAAATACGAACGCATTAAGGAAATCGGTAGTAGACTTGTTTCCGTGGACGAACGACATTCATCGTGTTCACTCGACCCATGTTGAGACGGTAGTATTGATGTCAAGGGTCGAAGGGAAATAGGCTCGAAAGCCCTTGATTTCAGGCGCTTTTCGGCTTCCGGCAGCTTCGAGCAGGTTGAAGCAGTGAACGCTTCGCGGTAACTTATCCACGGCGGCACGGCTCAAAAAATGTGAGAGTGGAGTTGCCGAGATAGATGTCATTAAGTGGAGTTAGTGAGTTAGATGTCAGGGGTGTTGAGGCTATAAGATAGATGTCAGAAAGATATATTTGAAATGGAAGGTTTTTATGACGGAAAAAGAAAAAATGCTTCATCATAAAATGTATGATGCCAATTATGATGAGGAACTAAAGATGGATAGGACAAAGTGTAAGTTGCTTTGCCAGAAATATAATAATCTTCCAGTGGACGATTTTGCTGCGAGGGAAAGTCTTATAAAAGAAATTATCGGAAAGACTGGAGACTCCATTCTTATTGAGCCTGACTTCTGGTGTGACTATGGATGGAATATAGAAGTTGGAGAGAATTTTTATGCAAATCATGGTCTTGTGATTTTGGATGCTGGGAAGGTTATATTCGGGAACAATGTTTTTATTGCTCCGTCCTGCGGATTTCATACATCAGGTCATCCGATAGATTATGAAAGAAGAAATCAGGGGTTGGAATATGCATATTCGATAACTGTCGGAGATAATGTATGGTTTGGCGCAGGTGTTCAAGTTATGCCGGGGGTTACAATCGGAAATAACGTTGTAATCGGTGGTGGAAGTATAGTTGTCAAAGATATTCCGGATAACTCTGTGGCTGTCGGAAATCCATGTAAGGTAATACGGACGATTACAGAGGAAGATAAGATTAGAAATTGGGATATATGATTGACGTTTTCCAGTTATCAATATTTCTAAAAGACAGACCAAGGCTCCTCACTACTGTTATGAAGCCCAAATAGGAGGATAAAACCATGAGCAAGTATGACGCTTTGTGGAACTGGATAAAAGAAAACGGATCAGACGGCTTTAAGCTGACCTATGAGGAGATCGAGCAAATCGCCGGAGTGTCGATAGACCATTCTTTCCTGACGTATAAAAAGGAACTTCTGAATTACGGGTATAAGGTCGGGAAAATATCTATGAAGGAGCAGACGGTGAGTTTTGAAAAGCAGGGATAAAATTAGGAGGTCGCAACATGGCGTTTGATTATAAAAAGGAATATAAAGAGTTTTATATGCCAAAAAACAAGCCCGGCATCGTGACGGTGCCGAGTATGAATTATATTGCGGTTCGAGGACATGGAGATCCAAATATGGAAGATGGAGAATACAAGCAATCTATTGGCTTGCTTTATGGCATTGCCTTTACCATCAAGATGAGTAAAAAGGGAGATCATCAGATCGAAGGTTACTTCGATTATGTTGTGCCTCCGCTTGAAGGCTTCTGGTGGCAGGACGGTGTAGACGGAATCGATTATGCCCACAAAGAAAACTTCGAGTGGCTATCCGTCATTCGGTTACCGGATTTTGTTACCAAAGCAGACTTTGATTGGGCTATTGAGGAAGCTACTAAAAAGAAAAAGACCGACTTCTCAAAGGTCGAATTTCTGACCTATGATGAAGGGCTGTGTGTTCAGTGTATGCACATCGGCTCCTATGATGATGAGCCTGCGACGGTAGCAATGATGCATGAGTTTATGGAGAGCCAAGGGTATGCCCTCGATATTACGGATAAGCGCTTGCATCACGAAATCTATCTCAGCGATGCCAGAAAGGTCGCTCCCGAAAAGTTAAAAACCGTAATCAGGCATCCTATAAGGAAAGGCTAAGCAATATGAAACTTAAAAACATCTTGATTGTTGTCAAGGATATAGAAAAATCCAAGCAGTTTTAATTAGTTCAGGATAGGGCTTTCTATTCTGGAATTAAACAAGATGGGATATATGAATACTTTAGAGGCAACAAGCCTATTCATGGACTTGTTGTAAAGCCGACAGGAAGAAAAGATGAACAGATTAAGATAAATGGGAATTATCAAATAGAATGGAAAACTGCTGGTGCGATGACATATTATCTTTGCAGTATTTAATGGAACGGTTTTAATAATACATGAGTATTGAGGAGAATGGTGTATGGCATACGATAAAATGAGTATTAGAGATGTAATAGAAGAAATCAATTCAAGGAAAGTTTATCTTCCGGCAATACAGCGTAAGTATGTGTGGGGAGATAATCAGATAGTTCGTCTTATGGACTCAATTATGTTGGGGTATCCGATAGGTACTTTCCTTTTTTGGAAAGTAAAGAAAAGTGTGATCAACAAAAAAGAGTATTCCATGTATGAGTTTATTAAAGACTATCATGATCGAGATATGTATAAGAATCCTTCTGCGCCACAGCCTTTTCCGATTGGTAGTTCTGATGAAACAATTTGGTCGGTTCTTGACGGACAACAACGCTTGACCTCCTTGTATATTGCTCTTCAAGGAAGTATGAGTAGAAAACTACCTAATAAGAGATGGAAAAATGATGATGCATTTCCCAAGAAGGAATTGTATTTTGATTTGCATAGTGAGAAAACGGACGATGATGATATTTCATATGAGTTCAAGTTTCTAACTCAGGAAGAGGCTTCAAAACAATCAGATGAAAGATTATGGTATCTGGTAAAGGATATTCTTAAATACTCTGCAGAAGATTTGGTTACTGAAATAATCCTTCCAAATGGCTGGGCAACTGATAAGCTTGCAAGTAAAAATATTTCATTGCTTCACACAAGACTAGTAGGGGATCAGATAATCAATTACTTTGAGGTGGAAAAGGATTCTATAGATAGTGTGTTAGATATCTTTGTAAGAGTAAATTCCGGCGGTACAGTATTATCAAAAAGTGATTTGTTGTTCTCTACAATTGTGTCTCATTGGGATAAAGCAAGGGATGAGATAGATAAGCTTCTGGCAGAGATAAACAAAACCGGTGAAGGATACAAGTTCACAAATGATTTCATTATGAGAACTTGCCTCTATCTTCTGGATATGTCAGTTACCTTGAAAGTGGAGACCTTTAAGAAGGAGAGCGTTCTGCAAATCAGAGATAGCTGGGATGGCATCAAGAAGGCTATAAAAGATACCGTTAATCTATTAAATGAGTTTGGCTTCAATTCTGAAAACATAATATCCTATGTTGCAGTTTCTCCGATGGTCTATTACCGATATAAAGGCGGTAATTATGATGCGGAAAGCAAATCTGAATTGAGAAAATATATTGTAATTGCTCAAGTAAAGCAAATATTCGGTACGGCATCTAATTCGGCTCTCACTAGCATTAGGGAAGCAATGAAGAAGGTACCGACGGATTCATTCTCTATTGATAATCTGAAGAATGTGAGATTTACCGGAGATAGGACATTAAGATATACTTCAGAAGAAGTGGATGCGATGTTTGATACCTATGAAATAGGCGCATATACATTTATGCTACTTTCTCTTTTATATCCTAACCTTAAATATAGTCAGAAAGGTTTCCATCAGGATCATATGCATCCTTATACTGGTTTTGAAGAAGACAAGATTAAGGGATTGGTTCTTCCTGATGGTAGTGTAATAGATGATGATACAAAAGAGGATTGGAGGAGGAGAAGAAATACACTTGCCAACCTTCAGGTGTTGGAGGGAAGGGAAAATGAGTCAAAGAATGCCACACCTTTGATAGATTGGCTTAAGGAACCTGAAAACAAGGATAATGTTAAGTTCCTGCCAGACGGTATTTCTTATGAGCTTTCAAATTTTGAAGTATTTATGCAAAAGAGACAGGAATTGATGAGTAAGCAACTAAAAGACATATTAGTATGAGATAATACTTTGTAATCGGAAAAACAGATGGCAAGAAGAACTAAACAACAGATAAAAGAAGATAATGAAAGACTTCTCGAAAACAAAACAAGGGCTTTGGCGCAACTTAATGCTCATCTTAATGAGGTTTCTAACCTTTCGGAAGAAGATATGAGTAAAGTCGATGGCTTTATTAATTTGTTTCTTCAATGTGAAACGGTTTACAAAACTCTTTACCCGGAGATGAAGAAATTAAAGGAAGAAGAGAAAGTAGATGTACGACAACTAAAGTTTAATGTCCAAAAGTTTGAGGCTGCATTAAGATACTTTGGAATTTCCTTTAATCATGAGAAGATGAATAAGATGTTTAGTGCAAAGAATTCATATCTTGCTTGCAGGGATAAGATTCTTCATGGCCTCGATATGGATAGTATAAATGCGGTATTAACCAATTATGATGACATGGAGTCATCTATGAAGGATTTCCTAGAAAATGTAGCTACTGGAATACCGGAATAAAACGAAATAGAGCAAATTAAAGGGTTCCAGACGGCAATACATAGCCGATGGAACTTTTTTATTTTACCCGCTTACAAGTTCACTCTTTCACGACATAATGATTGTGTAAAAAACTGTGCTGAATGAGGAAGTTGTATGTTTAGTGATACTAAAGTTGATGTTATCAAGAAGTCTTATTTTCCAGGAATGAGGGTTCGGCTTTTAAAGATGGATGATAATCAAGCACCTCCGATAGGAACGGAGGGAACCGTTCAGGGAGTGGACGATATCGGGTCGGTTATAGTGGCGTGGTATACTGGCTCAAGACTAAATGTGGTTCTTGATGAAGATGAAATTGAGGTCATAGGGGGTGAGAAATTATGATGGTTTGCCCTATCTGTGGTGGTAAGTATGCAGAACGCCCGGCTTTGTCGAGAAAAGATAATGTGACAGAGATTTGTCCTATATGTGGTGTTGAGGAAGCACTAGAAGTATTACATTCCAAAGTCTGTACGGTGTATTCATCTGAAGTCATCCTTATCGACACCGGATTACCTGCCGGAACGCCGGAAGAAGTGCCGGATGAAAACAGCCCTATCTTTACCGGAAAAGACATCTGTAGTTATATGGAAGCGTTCGCCGCACTCGGATACAAGCCGGAGCAGGTGACAAAAATTCTGCTGACACATAAGCACAACGACCATTCCGGCGAACTTAAGTCCTTCCCGAATGCAAAGATTTATGTTGGTGCAGAGGAAACATCTGCTACGGAGCTGCAGGGATTAGATAATATTGTGCCTGTCGAATATACGGACGGAGCGTATTACAACTTCCCGGATAGCCAGAAGATCGTGGAGGGAGTTTATTTCATCAAAGCGAAAGGTCATACCAATGGAAAAAGCATTGTAATCGTGGAAAATGATGATTTGTTCTATATGCTCCACGGAGATATCACCTACATGGATGAGGCTCTGTATGAGAACAAGCTATCTGTGGTGTTTGATGATCTTCCTGCGGCACGTGAGACGCTTGATCGCGTCCGTGATTTTGTTCGCAACCATCCTACGGTTTATTGCGGAACGCACACCCCACAGGGATATGAAAATCTTGAGACAAAGCGTGTGATCGACCTTGACAATCCAGCTCCGACTGTTTTCGCAGAGGTCAACTTTAGTTCCAAAGAAGTAAGCGGTAAGTATGTCTGCTCCATCTGCGGCTATGTTTACGATCCTGCTGAACATGATGGTGTTGCATTTGATGACCTTCCAGAAGACTGGAAGGTCATCAAATGCAAGCAACCGAAGGAAAAGTTTAATAAGGCATAATCCATTGCTTAATGACAACGGCTCCCACACTGCTATCATCGGTAGTAAGGGAGCCTTGCTTTATGCTTCGATATCGATTGTGATGCCGGACTTAAAGTCTACGGTGAAGTGGTCAGCGATACAAGCTATGGGAGCTTGTGGGAGGTGAGTTTTGTGTTGAAGGAGTTCTGACGGCATTTTAATTATCGACATATGACAGAAACAGAGATATACTATAAAATAGTTATTGACATATGCCAGAAAGGAATTGATTATGCCGAGACCTAAAAGATGCAGGAGAATATGCGGTTATCCGAATTTCTGGAGTTTTGCCCCGGAAGGAACACTCAATACTGAAACTATTGTTTTTAAGCTGGATGAATATGAAGCCGTACGTCTTATTGATTTTCAAAAGCTGACGCAGGAAGAATGTGCGGAAGCTATGGGGGTTTCAAGAGCTACAGTTACAAGCATTTATGAATCGGCCCGGTTCAAGATAGCGGATGCAATGGTTAACGGGAAGCGGATACGTATTACAGGCGGGTCATATAGAATTGATTCTATACCGGCAAGTGCAAAAATCAGTGAAAAAGGAGACAATATCATGAGAGTTGCAGTAACTTATGAGCAGGAAATGGTTGGACAGCATTTTGGGCGTACAGAACAGTTCAAAATCTATGATGTGGAGAATGGTGAAATTAGGGCATCGAAGATCATTGATACAAATGGAACGGGGCATGGTGCCTTAGCCGGATTTCTTCGTGCTGCTGAAGTCGAAACGCTTATCTGCGGCGGCATAGGAATGGGAGCCAGAAATGCATTGACTGAACTGGGCATTGAACTTTTGCCGGGAGTAAGTGGAAATGCTGATCAGGTTGTAAGTGATTATCTTGCAGGAAAGCTTGATTATGATCCGGATACAGAATGCCATCATCATGATCATGAACATGGCGAAGGACACGATTGTCATCATGGCGACTGCGGTACTCACGGATGTAATTAAGAAGTACAGATAATAAGAATCCGCTTTCGGCTCTCTTTTTCACATTTGCCAAGATCGGGTTGTTTACCTTTGGTGGAGGGTATGCTATGATCGCACTCATTGAAAAATCATGTGTGGAGAGTAAGAAGTGGATTACTCATGATGAGATGATGGATGTTATGGTGATCGCGGAGTCCACGCCGGGACCAATCGCGATTAACTGTGCAACATTCGTAGGATATAAACAAAGAGGATTTATTGGTGCGCTGACCGCAACAGCCGGAATGATACTGCCTTCATTCTGTATCATTTTTTTGATCTCAAGGTTTCTCGATAACTTTCTGGAGATCACATGGATTGCGAATGCTTTTCAAGGGATAAAGATTGCCGTAGGAATACTGATCATTTATGCAGCTAATTACAGGAATCAGACGTTCTGGGAAATCATATCTTTTGTTTATTATTTTTATGAATTATCTCAAGTCACAGGGCGGTGCGGATGACCATATTATTGCAATTGAGTTAGATACTTATGAGAATGAGAAATATAGGAATCCGCGAACTCTTCTTGAGTATACCAAGAGCCAAATGAAAGATGATGGGCAGTATTATATTTTTTTAGATGAAGTACAGTGTGCCGTTGATCCGTGATGGCGAGGAACTTGCCAGGGTGGAAGGCATATCCATGGAAAAAACGGAATCCGGGTGCAAGACTTAGCCCTTGGAATTGTCAACACAGTAATTTTTTTGTTCAAAAGAGTATACTTTGATCATCAATCCCACCAGAAATACCATACAGAGGAATCAATAAGCATACTTGCATGTTTATTGATTTCTCCTACACCCTGATCAACTATATCATTGCAGAAAGCGTACTGTTCCTCGGCAAGTTTTAAGGCATCATTATTGTTGGTTACCGGGTTAGGGCAGTACATTTGCAGTGTATCACCTGATATCATGGCAGGAACAGTACCGTAAAGCTCGTACCAGTATTTGCATACTGCCATCATATCTTTTTCATCAGGACATGCATTCCATCCTCCGAAGGGAATCCATGCAAAAACTTCCCATGGATTTGTGGTAGGAATGCGAAAAAGAATAAATCTTCCCTTAAAGTTTTCTTCAAGATGAGGGGGAGTAAAGAAGTTAGTATGATCCAAGCTGTCATCAAAACTGCCGTAAATATCAAAATCCCCTTCATATTCTTTCAGGCATTCAAGCTGTTCATCAAGTGTGTTTTTTAAGAAACTTTTTCCGTAGTTAAGGTCTGAACTTAGAAGTTCTTTTCTGGATTGTATAATTTCGTTTTCTGTTCGATTGTTTTCATCAATTGTTTCTGCAAGTAACCTGTCAACACAAATAATAACAGGTGTATATCCGTTTTTCTTTCCATTTTCGTACTCGGTAAGATAATAATTCATTATTCCATTATTCCATTTTATTTCTTCATGATTACAGCTAATAGCATCTATTATAGTTTTGCTGTAATCGATGCCATTGCCTTTTTCTTTATTTCCAAAAAGAATTGATAAAAGAGACATAATTCCACCTCGCTGTTTTAGTACAATAAAATAAATCTTAACACATTTTTCGATTACTTACAATCAAGATAAATTGATTGTAATACAAAAATTCCTATCAATAGATAGAAAGAAATTGACTGATATGTGTCTGAATGATAAAATTTTTAAAGATGCATATGACGAAAGGAATCAGTAATTAAAAAGCAAAATTATGACCCAATAAATGACCCGATAAATAAATCGGAGTTTACTGAAAGATAGAAGAAGATTATTGGACTTTTGAGGGAAATGAAATTACAAAAGGAGTCGTTATGGCAAAACAAAATATATTTGATAATGAAGTTTTTTATGAAGGATATAAAGGGATTAGAAATCAAAAAGTAAATGCAAATAATTTATTTGAAATTCCGGCATTATTTTCACTCCTTCCAAAGATGGAAGGGAAAAAAGTATTGGATCTTGGCTGTGGCTATGGTGAACATTGCAAAATGTTTGTTGAGTCCGGAGCAGAATGGGTTACCGGAATAGATATTTCAGAAAAAATGCTTGACGTCGCTCGAAAGGAAAACAGTGATACACATATAGAGTATATCAATATGCCTATGGAAGATATTGATTCATTAGTTAAAGATGAAAAGAAGTATGATCTTGTTGTCAGTTCGCTTGCATTTCATTATGTCGAGGATTATGAAGGTGTTGTGAAAAATATATATAGTCTGCTTGAAGAAGGGGGAGAATTGGTTTTTTCTCAGGAACATCCTTTAACTACTTCACACAAAGGTGGAGACAGATGGACAAGAGATGAAAATGGACAAAAGCTTTATGTGAATCTTGCAAATTACGGTAGAGAGAGCGAACGTGAATCGACATGGTTTGTTGACAATGTAAAGAAGTATCACAGAACTTTTTCTACGATAAATAATACATTAACTGAAACAGGATTTGTTGTAAAAAAGATTATTGAACCATTTCCAACAGAAGATATCCTTAAGGAATATCCTCAGTATAAGGATTTATTTCATAAACCGGATTTTATCCTGATTAAAGCAGTTAAGCCGGGTTCGAGATGTGACTGGTTTATGGAGGAATGTATATGAAGAAGGTAAGGATAACAGTAATGAAGATTGCTCATTACGACGATTTGATAAAGCAATATGAGAATCCGATTGAACATGCCTGTAACATGCAACTGGGGCAGACTTTCATTTGCAATGGATGGGAACGGCCGGTCGGTTTTTGTAGCAGTGCATGGGATACAGTTTCAGCCTTCGTAATGACACTGGCGCATGGCGGAGAGAATTTCTACGATGGATGGATGAAAAATCCTAAGTCAGCGATGATATCCTGCAATGATGGATTTAGACCTGTGAGTTTTTTGTTGGAGACGATAGAAGAGGAGGAAGAAAAATGAAATTAGCAACAGCATTATCAGAAAGAGCAGATTTACAAAGCAGAATAAAGGAGCTTGGAGGAAGACTTAATAACAATGCCAAGGTACAGGATGGTGAGAAACCTTCAGAGAATCTTAATGAGCTGCTTGACGAGCTCAAATAGAAAAATAGAGCAAAAATCACATATCTTATTGGAAGTACTATCAAATAGTGATTGTAATCAATAAGATATTTATCAGATAGGAGGGATTGTTTTTATGAGTACATTAGTTACCTTTTTTAGTGCCGAAGGCAAAACCGCAAAGGTTGCAAAAGAATTTGCAAAATCAATAGAAGCAGACATATTTGAAATTGTGCCTCAAAAGCCATATACGGCAGCAGATATCAGATGGGTTAATCCTATCGCCAGATGTAATAGGGAACAGTTTGGTAATAAGGATGTTCCTGTTACAGGTAAGATTGAAAATTTTGAGCTGTATGATACGGTTTATATTGGATTTCCAATATGGTATGGAGCTCAGCCTAAGGTGGTAAGTACATTTTGCAAAGATTATGACTGGAGTGGAAAGAAGGTTTATGTGTTTGCCACATCCAGAGGAAGTGGGATTGGCAAAACTGCAGAAAAGCTGACTCCGTTTGTGAAAGGAGCAACTATTGTTGATGCCAAAATTGTAAAGAGCGCATCTGATATTTAGAATATAAAGGATTGTTTATATATTGAATTTATTTAAGCCATTTGGACTAAAAATCCAGATGGCTTTTTAAAAAATGTGTATTGAAGGGTATTATTAGTCGTGATACAATAATTTCACTAATATGAGTATCGTTTAAGTGCGAGTGTCAAAAGAGCTTTTAGATAAATGCGTAATTATTTGCAAAGGGGGAATTTTTTTATGAAAGATACAACAGAATTACTTACAGTTGAATCAATTAGGGATTGTGTATATACGATTCGCGGCCAACAGGTGATGCTAGATAGTGATTTGGCGAATATATATGGGTATGAAGTTAAAGCGATGAATCAGCAGGTAAAACGTAATAGTGAGCGTTTTCCTGAAGATTTTATGTTCCAATTGAAGCAAGAAGAAATCCCAAGCAATTTTATAAAGTCACAATTTGTGACTTTAAACGAGAGTGGAAATAAAAGGGGATTGCATATAAAAAAGATGCCATATGCATTCACAGAACAAGGAATATATATGTTAGCAACAGTACTTAAGGGTGAATTAGCCACGCAACAAAGCATATTCATTATGCGTGCTTTTAAGGAAATGCGTCATTATATTCTGCAGAATCAGCAATTTGTTACGCAGTCGGAAATGAGCATTGTTACTGCTAAGGTTTCTGAATTATCTCTACAAATGGCAGGAGTAATTGATCATCAGAAGAAAACGGATAAAACAATTGAAGATATTCAAAAGAGTATTGATACATTGAATGAAAACTTTGTTTCAGATAAAGATTTTAAGAATTTTATAATCTATAAAGGGCAGAAGTTTGAAGCAGATGCAGCTTACATAGACATCTATCAGCAGGCGGCTAAGTCTATATATGTTGTTGACGATTATATGAATACGAAATCACTACAGTTATTATCACAGAAAAAATCAGGAGTGGAAGTTGTTCTTTTTACGGAGAATGGACATGGTAAGAGGGGATTTCTTACAACATCGGTTGTTAAGGATTTTATAAACCAATATCCACCGCTTTGTATCAAATCGAATCCGGATTGTCATGACAGACTCATTGTTCTCGATTATGGACTTTCGACGGAGCAGGCATACCATTGTGGGGCTTCGAGCAAGGATGCCGGGCGAAAACTTTGTGCTATTAACAAGATAGAATCAGTACAGATGATTCGTCCTGTTATAAATGCACTTTTAAAACAACCGGACAAAAGTATATAGAAGATGAATACGAAAATGAAGGAAACTCTATAACGAAGGTAGAAAAAATTCACATTTTTATGCTACAATATAAAGAGTTGTGTAGTGAGAAAAGCTATTTTCCTGAATGAAAGGAGCGGCAAGGCAAAAATGATTATTATTATAACGGGTGCATCCCATACCGGGAAGACACTTTTGGCACAGCGGATGCTTGAAAAATATAAATATCCTTACATTTCTGTTGACCATTTGAAGATGGGGCTTATTAGAAGCAAAAATACCAATCTGACACCCGCTGATGACGATGAATTAACAAACTACCTATGGCCAATAGTTCGTGAAATGATAAAGACTGCCATAGAGAATAAGCAGAATCTGATCGTGGAGGGATGCTATATTCCTTTTGATTGGCGCAGGGATTTTGATGAGGTATATTTGGAATCTATTAAGTTCATTTGTATTGCAATGACAGATGGATATATTGAGGCTCATTTTAGAGAAATCAAAGAACATGGTTCTGACATAGAATCCAGGCTGGATGATTCTTATTGTACAATTGATACTGTCAAAGCTGAGAATCGAAAGTATGTAGAAGGTTATAAAAAGAGCGGTGAAACAATTACTCTTATTGATGAAGATTATGAGCAGATTATATGTGATTTGATGAAGCGGTAGTTATGGTAGAAAGAAAAAAGAAGGAGTGCACATATGGCAAACATTATAACCTGCATCAGAATAATATGTTCCATAGCATTGTTGTTTTGCCCGGCTCTTTCGGTAACTTTTTATTCACTGTACATAATTGCAGGGGTTACAGATATGGTTGATGGAACTATAGCAAGAAAAACAGGGAATGTTAGTGAGTTTGGTTCTAGGTTAGATACGGTCGCGGATTTTACCTTGATCGTTGTATGTTTAATTAAGCTGCTACCGGTATTAGATATTGTAATGTGGATGTTTATCTGGATTGGAATCATCGCAATAATTAAGGTGATAAACATTGTATCCGGGATTGTAGTTCAGGGAAGATTAGTAGCAGTTCATTCTGTGATGAATAAGATTACCGGGTTTTTATTATTTGCTCTGCCGTTAACTGTAACGATTATAGATTTACGTTATAGTGCGGTAATTGTATGTACAGTAGCTACATTCGCCGCAATTCAGGAAGGGTATTTCATACGAACAGAAAGTTGATAGATATGGATTATAGGTGAGATTTAAATGAGCTATAAGACGGATTAGGAGGAAGTTATGTTAGCAATTGATCAGGCTGGTAATAAATTATTAGACTTTATAAAGATAAATGAAGAGGATGCGGTTTCAAGTTATTCACCAATAACAGTGTGCTTACTTGTTGTAAAAATCGGTGATGACTATCTAATGGGATTTAATCATTGGCGTAAAGGCTGGGAAATATTTGGAGGATGTCCTGAGGAGGGCGAGACCTTAAGGGAAGCAATGGTGCGAGAGACAAAAGAGGAGTTGGGAATTGATTGTAACCCTGAGTGGTTAGGTATTGCACATTTTGAAATTCAGCCGGATTATTTTAGTAACACGGTACGTGAAGA
This sequence comes from uncultured Lachnospiraceae bacterium, assembly GCA_902766825.1. Lineage (GTDB taxonomy): Bacteria > Bacillota > Clostridia > Lachnospirales > Lachnospiraceae > CACXFB01. The sequence continues at coordinate 15,757 of CACXFB010000079.1, read as the reverse complement.
GTATGGTGCAATATATGGGGTAACATTATCAAAAGAGTATTTGGAGCAAATCGAAAAATTACGAATAGATAGAGAAGAAATTGAAAAAATATCGATGCTTGGTGAAATTTCTCCTGACGAGGAAATTAAAATCTTGGACAGGAAATTAACAGAGTTTTATTAAGATATAGAAATATAGTTTATTTGATTAATAAATCAGATTTGCAAAGGAAGAGTATTAGCATGGAGATAATAGATATAGTTGATGAATGTGGAAATCCAACCGGTGAGACAGTAGAAAGAAGCATAGCGCATACAAATGGCATAAGACACAGAACAGCACATGTTTGGATTGCAAGAAAGGTTTCGGACAAGTGGCAGGTTCTCCTGCAAAAACGTGCAATGACAAAGGATTCATTTCCGGGAAGATATGACACGTCATCAGCCGGGCATATACAGGCGGGAAATGAGCCATTAGAATCTGCAATCAGGGAGCTAGGCGAGGAACTTGGCATCGTGGCAAAGCCGGAACAGCTTCATTTTGCAGGAACATTTCGAATACAGTATGAGAAAGAATTTCATAATAAAATGTTCAAAGATAACGAGATAGCTTTTGTATATGTGTATTTGGAAAATGTAGATATTGATAAAGTGATTGTGCAAAAGGAAGAACTCGAATGCGTCGAATGGTTTGATTTAGAGGAAACTCATAAGGAATGTCTGGCACATAATAAGAAGTTCTGCGTTCCGGTAACGGGACTTGAGACGGCTATGAATTATTTGAAAAGAAATTTGTAAACCATGATTGATATAGAATGTATTTTGCCGGAGGAGAAGATGATATGAATGGAGCACAGATTGGTTTTATAATATGGGCACTGGTTGGTGTTGTAATAATCTCTTTGGGAATAATAGATATGTTTTCTAAGAAGCCAGTAGGCTTTTGGGCGAATGTTGAGTCTGTAAAAGTAAAAGATGTTAAAAGATATAATCATGCAACCGGAATACTGTTTATTGTGTATGGTATTGTATTTGTTTTGTTAGGGATTCCTTTGTTAGATGGTCAAAATTCACCATACATTATAATATCAATAGTTGGTGTGATGTTAGAAACGATTATATTTATGGCTGTTTATTCTTTGGTTATTGAAAAGAAATATGGTGCCAAACAACAATAAAGCATAATTTATGAGAGGAGAAGTTGTATGGAAGAACTTTTAGCTTATGCATATTTGTTAGGAGAAGGTTTGATAGAATTCAATGTATATGAAAACAGGTTAAATGAGATGTTTGAAAATGATACCGAAAATGAGGATTTGATTGAACTTGAATATTTAAGCAGTTCGCTAAAAGAAACAATTATTTATATTAGGGCACACACTAATTATAATACCATGGATATTAACAAATTTGGTAAGAAGCTATTTGAATTACTAAAACCCATTTATAACACAATGGATATTGAGACCTTCGCTAAGGCGATGAATTCGTTGTGGCACGGCTTAGCTGATAATATGCAAGATATTGATCCTTTTTGGATGCTAAGTTATGCTGATGAACCTTTATCATGGGGCGATAAGGAACAGACAAGAGAGTTATTTGAGAAAGCAATTACATATTATGACAATGAAAAATAACATATCAATTAATTAAAATTTATGGAGAGTAAAGAATGTTAAGTAACAGAGTTAAAGAATATATAGCTAATAATTCTTTTTGTTCAGAATATCTATTTTCAGACTGGGAAACTTTTTTAGATATTCTGTATGAAGAAGGAGGAAGAGTCTCATCTATTCTTTGGTGGGATCATTGCAAGATATCAGAACAAAACGCATCTGTAGGGATGGGAGGATACATCGATTCTGAAAATCATGATTACATGTATGCCGAGACACAGTTATGGAAAGATGGTTTGGACTTAATGTCATTAGATGAGATAAAAGATTATATAAAAAGAGAGATGAAAAAAGGTATTCGATATGGTGATAACTATTCCAGTCACGAGTTAGTGCCTTCATTTTACCTTAATGATGAGCTTTAGAAGTAGGATAAGGATATACATAATTGGAAATCATGAATAAGCAGATGCTTTAGATAAAAAAAAGAGCAACCCGATTGAGCCTTAAGGCTGTACACGACACAAAACCCATTTCCTGTTTTTAAATGATAATGCAATAATTGATAAAAGCCAATACGTAATTTTCTATCCCAGTTTAATTTTTAATTGTCCTTCTTATAGTACAATAAATTTAGTATTATTATGTATATAAAAAGAGTGAAACAAAAATAGGGTTTATAAGGAGGTATATCATATGACTGTAGAAGAAGCAAAGAAAATAGTGGATTCATTTGATGAAAACAATAACCCATCAGAAGAAGAGATTTTCATGTTTACTGAAGCAATGAAGTTTTTGATTGAGGAGAATCATAACCCGGAAGATATGATGTATCTTGGTGGGTATTATTATGAAATTAAGCATTTTGATCTTGCATTAAAGTACTATGAGATGGCAGCAGCTTATGATTACGATCCTGCATATGAGTGTCTGGGATATATATGGTATTATGGAAGAACGGGGGAACGTGATTATAAGAAAGCGTTTGAGTATTTTCATAAGCTGATGGAAAAAGGCAGTCCGGTTTCAACATATAAAGTGGCAGACATGTATAAAAACGGTTATTACGTTGAAAAGAATCAGGAGAAGTATGAGCAGATAATAGAGGAACTATATCCGAAGGTAAAGGGGATGAAGAATGTTTTTGACCCTGTTCCAGAGGTATTTACCAGACTTGCAAAAATAAGAGCTTCTAAAGGTGAAAAAGAGAAAGCAATAAGATTGTATCTTTACGCTAAGGACTTCTTAGCACAAAGAATCAGATACAACGCATTTTTTGGTAACTTGAATATAATGAAGTGGCTTATTGATGATTTATATGAATTGATAGAGTTTGATGAGGATTTCTTCGACTTTTTTGACCTTTATTATATTTTAAAGAGTCCACATAAGATTTCATTTATTTATGATGATATGGAACAGAAAATTGAATCTGTTATGGAAGGCAATGAATGTAATGTTTGCTTCAATGGCAGATGGTTTCATAGCAGGGATGAGTTTTTTCAGAATGCATGTATTGGCAACACAAAACTAACGGCAATTTATCAGAATTTATATGGATTTAAGGTGATGTGAATGGCTGACGAATTAATTCGAGTAAGCAATTCTTCATTTGAAAAATATGAGGAACTTCTTATACGCAAGGATGAAGTAAAAAAGAAGGCGTTTCAGTACGAGAGAGCATATGTTAGAGAATTTGGGGATTTTATTCTTGAAGTGTTTAGTTTGAAACTGGAAACTATTAGAAAAAAGAAGACTATTGAATATTGTCGGATATTTGCTAACAGAGGGGAGAGCGTGGAACAGAATGCTTTACAAGAGTATCTTGCTAAGGAACTTGCTGATTATAAGGAACAACTTAAAGATATGATTAAGGACAATGAGTCGGCAAAGAAGAATTTCGAGATTAACGAAGCCGATTTACTTAAAATCAGACGAATTTATCATCATCTTGTTAAGAAAATTCATCCTGATATTAATCCTGTTACAAATGAAAATGAGGATCTTAAGAGCCTATGGCAAAGAATGATTGTGGCATACAACTGCAATAATTTGAAAGAGATGGAGGAGACGGAAGTGCTTGTAAATGCACTTTTAGACAAGCTGGAATTGGGAACGATGGATATTACTATTCCGGATATTGATGAAAAGATAACAGAGATTGAGAAAGAAATTGAAAGAATAACAACTACAGATCCTTATCAGTACAAATATGTATTGGATGATATGGATGCAGTTTTTCAGAAGAAAGAGGAGCTTCGCAAGGAAATAAAGGAATATGAAGACTATGGAAAGCAACTAGATGAAATCCTTAATGGGTTTCTTCAGAATGGAGTGACTTTAACATGGCGAATGAATTGACTAAAAATCAACAGAATCTTGTTTCACTTGTTGCAGGACATGAATTGGGGGATATTATAAAACCACTTATAAAGGAGATTCATCTTTTTGATTCCTATATCGCCGGAACTACACATCTGAATGATAAATCTGTTCTTGAAAAGATAAAGGTTGGCGATGTTCTTTCTCTTCAAAGAGAAGATAATAAGTTTGACAGCAATGCAATACTTATTTTAAATGAGGAAGGTAAGAAACTTGGTTATGTTCCGGAAAAGGATAACATCATTTTTGCAAGGCTTATGGATGCCGGTAAACTTCTGAAAGCAAAGATTAATGATATTACAAGGAAGGGGAGCTTTACTCAGATTGGTATAGGAATTTACCTTGTAGACCTATAAAGCGTAAAATAATTATATAATTTAATTATTTTAGATAGATTTTTTATTGGAAGGTTAATTATGAAGAGGACAAAAATTTATATAGATATCCAAAGCTTCCCCAAAGAAGTAACTAACATGATAAAAGATGCTGACATATATGACAGCAGTTGTTCACAAGAAGCACGCGTATATTTTATTGATAAAGGAAAAGGTTACTTTCTTAAGGAAGCCCCTGGTGGAACTTTAAAAACAGAAGCTTTGATGCATGATTATTTTAATTCTCTTAAGTTTACTTCACCTGTTGTCCTGTACAAGAATACAGAGAATAAGGATTATCTTCTAACAGAAAAAGTAGTTGGAGAAGACTGTCTTGATGAAAGATATATGAGTAACCCAGAAAAGCTGTGTGATATTTTGGGTGAGACACTACGTATATTACACGATAAGTCAGTTAAAGATTGTCCGGTTTGTGACAAGGCAGATTTATATATCAATTCTGTTAAGAAGGGATACGAGAGTGGCAGATATGAATATGATTTGTTTGAGGGTATCTGCGATTTTGCATCTAAGGATGAAGCGTGGAAGGCAGCAAAAGAGGGAATTGATATCTTAGAAAGAAATACTCTTATTCACGGAGATTATTGCCTGCCAAATATCATGCTCGATAATTGGCGATTTTCCGGATTTATAGATCTTGGAAGCTCCGGTATTGCAGATCGGCATATAGATATTTTGTGGGGAATATGGACTTTGAAATTTAATCTGGGAACTGATAAATACACAGACAGATTCATAGATGCATACGGAAGAGATATAGTGGATAAAGATAAGCTAAGATGTATAGCTGCTATGGAGATGTTTGGATAGGTAATGGAAATGATGTAGCATATCATAAAATTGGCGTATGGTTTGGTGACATTAAGTTACCTAAATCATACGCCTTGTTTTTTAAAGCATAGTATTATATTCTTTCTCTTTTTTCTTACATTTAAATGCACAGGCTATAAAAAGAATACTAGAAAGAAATAATAGGAAAGGTGCAACATTTCTTAGAATTACGAATGGTAATTCAAACATAAATCCAGCAGCAAATTTGATGCCGGTTGCGTCCCATAATCCAGGAGTGAAAAATAAATTTTTTGGATTCGTAAATATAGTAGTGTTGAACTGGTTGTGTAAGATAAAAATCATTATTGCATAAAATGATAAACACGAAATAGAATAGGCAAACATTCTTTTGTACAATTCAGAGTATGATTGTTTGTCAGAAAACAAGTCATCGGTTGTATCCGGAGTTATTTGTTCAAAATAATGAATGCCACTGTTTTTGCTTCCTTTGATTTGTTTCCAGCCTGCATCTTCATACATTGAAATATATTCTGTGTATTCATCTTTTTTCTTGAAAGTACGATAATCAATTCTGATTTTAGGGATAAATTCATCATCGCATTTTTCAAAAATGTATTTGAATGTATTATTATTGACGTACTTCAGTTTGTATCCTTTTTCGATGTAACTATCAATAAAATCCTGTTCTTTCTCAATATCAACTATAAAAATTTTATGTTTAACGATTCTTTCTTTACTCATAACGATTCCTCCGTTTTCTTGTCTATATTTATTATATTTTATAAATTCAGGTTGTCTGCAATAGCAAGCATCGATCTTAATCGATTGGTTTCTTCTCTTAAAATGCTAAGACCTGCATCAGTTATCTGGTAAACCTTGCGTCTTGCATCACTGCTTGGTACTGATTGTATCCATTTAAGTTTCATTAGGTTGTCGATGGCACCATACATTGTGCCGGCAGCAATTCGGACATTACCATCGCTTAATTCTTCAACCTTTTGCATGATGACATATCCGTGACCGGGCTCTATTAGTGCAAGCAATACGAGATACGTTGTTTCAGTAAGCGGTAAATATTTGCTTCTGTTCATTGTTAATCACTCCTTTTCTATAATTTGAATGTACATGTATACTATATAGCTAAACTGTATAATTGAATTATATACAGTAGAACTGTATATGTCAACTATATATTTAATTTTTTTTTATAAAACATGTTTTTGGATTAATTGGATTTTCAATTTGAATGTTTTATAATTAAATAATGTTAATGTTTGATGAGAGAATTTAATCTTGAATTGGAGGATTATTGTGTGATGAAGGTATGTCTGGCACAAACTAATATTATTTTTGAAGATAAGAATAAGAATCTTATAAAAGCAAAGAAGTTGATTAGTGATGCTTCGACAAAAGGACAAGATTTAATTTTGTTTCCGGAAATGAGCTTTACAGGTTTTTCGATGAATACGAAACTTATTGGGGAGAGTGATAATGAGACGCTAAAGATGATGTCTAATCTGGCTAAAGAATACAATATCAACATAGGATTTGGCTGGGTAAAAAAAGATGATGAAGGTTATCACAATATATATTCAATAGTGAATCGTAATGGAAAAGAAGTGGCTGATTATGCAAAGATTCATCCGTTCTCTTATTCGAAAGAAGATTTGTTTTACAAGGCCGGAGAAGAACTGTGTGTCTTTGAACTTGATAATATCAAAATGGCGGTATTTATCTGCTATGACCTTCGTTTTCCAGAATTGTTCCGAGCTGTAGCAGGTAAGGTTTCTATGGTTATAATTCCGGCTAACTGGCCTGCCAAACGTTCAAATCATTGGAAAACGCTCCTTACTGCTAGAGCAATTGAAAATCAGGTATATATAATGGCGGTAAACTGTCAGGGAGATATGGGAGGCCAGTACTACTCGGGTGATAGTTGTATCATTAATCCTAATGGAGATGTTATTGAGAGCATCTCTGATTGTGAGGGATTGATAGATTGTGAACTGGCGGATGATGTGGCACAGTACAGAGAGAACTTTCCGGTGTTAAAGGATAGAAGACTTAAGCTGTATGCTGAATTATTTGAGAAAATAGAAAACGTTTCTTTATAGAAGATAGAATGTTATTTTTCTTACAGACTTGGCCGTGACCCTGGTTTACGACTAATATTTAAGTTATAACAACTTAGTGGGTATAAAATTGAATGGCTTTACAGATGATAATCTAGTTTTAAGATTATAGTGGGTAAAAGTTCGCATGGATTTACAACCCCAACTACAGTTTTATTAATATGATATGTAAAAGGCCACTTGGATTTACAACCCCAACTACGGTTTTATTAATATGGTATGTAAAAGGCCACTTGGATTTACAACCCCAATTTCGGTGTTATCAATTTAGTAGGTAAAAGACCACAAGGGCTTGAATCAAATAATATAATTTGATAATCATATGTGCCATGTCTGTAAAAAGAGCGTTTAATCTTTGAACAATTGAAATACAAGTTATAAAACAGGAAGAAGGGAGATAAAACTGATGAAATTCATTTTTGCTTCAGATTCATTTAAAGGAACCCTCACATGTGAGGACACAATAGAGCTTTTGACGCGTGCAGCGGATGAAGTATTTGAAGATGTAAATTGCGTAGGAATTCCGGTTGCTGATGGTGGAGAGGGAACTGTTAATGCAGTGCTTTTGGCAAAAGGCGGTCAGCGTATTGATGTCAATGTTCATGGTCCGCTTATGGATGAGGTAAATGCTTATTACGGCATGACATCAGATGGTCAGGTCGTTATGGAGATGGCGTCTGCATCGGGGCTGACGCTGATTGAAGAGAGCCGAAGAAATCCTTTATTTACAACAAGTTATGGTACGGGTGAGATGTTGAGGGATGCTTTGGACAGAGGGTACAAAGACATTTCGATAGCTATTGGCGGAAGTGCGACAAATGATGGTGGCATGGGATGTCTTGAGGCTTTGGGAGTGAAATTTCTTGACGGACAGGGGAATGAACTTGCAGGACGTGGCGAGAACCTTGAGAGAGTTAAAAGAATCGACATGAATGGAGTTCATCCGGAACTTTTAAAAGCTAATATTACCGTTATGTGTGATGTGACAAATCCTTTGTGCGGAGATAATGGTGCAACGATTGTTTATGGTCCGCAAAAAGGTGCAACAAATGATATTGTCAAACGTCTTGAAGCAGGAATGATGAATTATCGTGACGTTATAATTAAAGAAACCGGCATGAATCCGGATGAGATTGCAGGCAGTGGCGCGGCAGGCGGACTAGGTGCAGCATTGTGCCTGTTTTGCAACGGCAGGATGAAATCAGGAATAGATACAGTACTTGATCTTGTTGATTTTGATAAAAAAATTAATGGAGCGGATTATATCATTACAGGAGAGGGGTGTGCTGATGAGCAAAGCTGCTACGGAAAAGTAATGCAGGGTGTTGGCCTGCGAGCCCAAAAACAGGGTATTCCTGTAATTGGCTTATGTGGTATGATAAAAGAAGGCGCACAAAAGTTACATGATTATGGGATAACAACGCTATTACAGACAAGTGATGAAAGTACATCATTTGAAGATGTAATAAGAAATGCAAAGGAGTATTATTACCAAGGGGCATTTCGTATGTTTAAGATGATAAAAGAGAAAAGAAAGACAATATATTAGAATGGGATATTTTAAAGAAGAAATTAGGTGAGTAGTATGAAAACCCGAGAAGAAGTGATTAACTTTGGAATGTCATTTGCAAACACATATACAGATGCACCGTTTAATGATGCAAACTGGCAGCTTGTACGTGAGAAAACAACTAAAAAAGCATTTCTGTGGACATATGAAAAAGATGGATATCTGAATATTAATGTGAAAGTCAGTACAGAGTGGAGAGATTTTTGGAGAAACACATATAAATCCGTTATCCCGGCGTATCACCAGAATAAAGAACACTGGAATACAATAATTCTTGATGGCTCAATACCAAAAGAAGATATTAAAAGGATGATTGCAGAAAGCTATGACCTTATAACCGACTCGCCTACAAAAAGAATCTATGAAGCTGTTAAAAGAATACCTAAAGGGTATGTTGCAACTTATGCACAGGTTGCACAAATGGCCGGTAATGCCAAAATGGCAAGAGCAGTTGGAAATGCGCTTCACAAGAATCCTGACCCTGCAAACATTCCATGTCATCGTGTGGTTAATTCCAAAGGTGAACTAGCGAAAGAGTATGTCTTTGGTGGCGCAGGCAAACAGGCCCGAATTCTAAAGGAAGAGGGCGTTGAGGTTATTGATGGGAAAGTGAATTTGAAAAAGTTTCAGTATCAGTGATTATTGTAAAAAAGTAACAGGGAGGATGAAATGAATAAGAACACTAGAAAATATAGTATGGGAAAAGAATATAATTCAAGAAATATTTCGGTAATTAAGAATGATGCTGGAGATAATATTGTTGTCATTAATGACATTTTGTTTAAAGGTAAACGTTCGATTAACTGGCAAGAAGTTGAAAATTATTTAAAGGAATATGTTGGGGAGTTTTATATAATAGCAGATACGAATGATATTATATATTTTGGAAGTGATCTTCCAGATGAATATGCACATTCTGATTATACGAGTACTTTAAAGGGAGCAAATGCAAAAGCAAAGGCGAATGCAGCACAGGGACTTGGGGCGATGCTAGAAATTGCTATAAATGAAAGTTTTATAGAGAATAAAAAAACTAAGCATAGTATTGATGCTATGAATGGCTGGTATAAATATGAATCAAGATTTGCATTACCTGTATATGATGTTGATGGAGAGATAGAGCGTTATAACGTGTTTCATGTTAATATGATTATCAGGCATGATATTAATGGAAAGAAGTATCTTTATGATGTACTAAATATAAAAAAAGAAACGAGCACCCCGCCTAGCTGTTAACATGTAACACATACGGTAAAAAACCCATTTCTTATTTATCATATTAACAACAATAATAAGGCGTGTCAATAAAAAAATATGTGAGTGGGGGAAATATGTTTTTTATATGTGTAGGAAGAATAAAATGAAAAACTGATTTAAAAAATTATAATTGAAAAGTGAGATAATAAATATGGTTATTCATCCGATTTCCCCGGTTTATGATAGTGATTCAAAAGTGCTTATTTTGGGCAGCTTTCCGTCTGTGAAATCTCGTGAAGAAGGATTCTTTTACGGGCATCCGCAAAATCGGTTTTGGAAAGTGATTGCCACAATATTTAATGAAAATGTTCCTTGCTCGATAGAAGATAAGAAAACATTTCTTCTTAGAAATCATATTGCAGTATGGGATGTGATTAAATCCTGTGACATTGAAGGTTCATCCGATTCAAGTATAAAAAATGTGACAGCAAATGATTTGAATATTATTTTGAAGAATGCAGATATAAAAGAAATCTACGTTAACGGAAAAACAGCGTTAAAATATTACAAGAAATATTCTGAGAAACAAACCGGCAGGAGTGCAATCTGTCTGCCATCTACCAGCCCTGCCAATGCAGCGTGGAATATGGAACGGCTTCTTGAGAGCTGGCGACAAATACGAAAAGGAGGAATACCATGTAAGTAATTACAGACGAAGAGTTATATAAGCAAATATGGTTTTTGCAGAGGTGAGCGAAGTAGTAACGTAGTCGCGAATGCGTGGTTAATTTTTGTGACGGGGTATTCTCGGCAATTTCGTGGGTGCAAATCCCACCCTCTGCTTCTTTTGTGTAATAAATATGCCTAAATCTGTTTTAATTTCAATTTAATTTAAGAAATAATGTATTGTGCTATTATTTTTCTATAACACAAAAAAGTTATCTTAGAAATTAAAATGATTAGGAGTAATTTATGATGGAAGTTGAAGTACTTGAGATTAGGGAAGCGATAGAAGCTGCTGATAATGCACTTGTATATTTGCGCCAGGCGAGAAAGAATCTTGATAGCGCAAGTAACTGGGGCTTGTTAGATATGTTTGGTGGGGGGCTTTTAAGCAGTTTTATGAAGCATAGTAAGATGGATGATGCACAGCGTGATATTCAAAATGCAAGAAGTGCGGTTCTAAAGTTTAATAAAGAACTTGGTGATATTAAAGGATACAGCTCTATACATATCAGTGAATATTTGAAATTTGCTGATATATTTATGGATGGATTTGTTTTTGACATAATGGTTCAGTCAAAGATAAATAACTCAAAAAATCAATGCGAAGAAGCAATACGACAGATTGAAAATATTAAGAGGGATTTAGAGAACAAGCTCTAAGTATATTTAGGTTATATACAACTGAACAGGAGTGAAGTTTGTATGGTTAAGAATAAGAATCGAAAAAGAATGATATTTGTTGTAATTGGTATATTAGTATTGATTAATACAATTGTGTTGTTGATGGATGGATATAACGGAAAATCAATACTTGAAGATACTATATTTTATCTGATTGAAATTTTAGTTACAATTTGGTCATTTAGAGATATGAATAATACTTAAAAATATAACTTACATCTAATGAATAGTAAAGGAGCAGTTGCACAAGCTGATACAACTGCTCCTTTATTTTTTTTCTAATTTGTTAATGCATTATTTATGGTCTTAACTACATTCTGATATTGTGAAAGTGCAACATCGTGGTTTGATAAAATATATGCTTCATCACTGGATTTTGAGGCGTCTTCAAGCATTTTTGCAGTGTCTGAAAGTGAGGTTGCTCCGATTGTTTTGGACTGGCTTTTTAAAGAATGGATTCTAATGTTATATTTTCTCCAGTCTTTGTGTTCAAAATAATTCATAAGTTCGGATTTTGTTTTATCCATGTTAGAAGCATAATCCTGCAATAGCTCAAGGTAAAAATCTTGTTCGTCCATCGCGTAGGAAAGACCTGTTTTTACGTCAATTCCGCCTGCTTCAAGTGTTTTAAAGATATTTTCGAGGCATGTTGTATTATCAGGTGTAACCTCTGCTGATTCAGGCTGGTCTAAATCTACAGGACAAATTTTTTCATCAGGAAGCCACTTGCGAAGCATCTTTGACAATTCCCATCCGTCAATCGGTTTTGTAAGGTAATCAGAGAAGCCGTGACCTAGATACATTTCTCTTGCTCCAGCAATAGCGTTTGCTGTTAATGCGATGACAGGTGTACCATGTAGTGGGTTAGATAAATCATTTTTAAGGGCATTAAGAGTCTCAATACCATCTATTCCCGGCATTTGATGATCAAGAAAAACACAGTCATATGAATTAGAGCGAATCATTTCAATTGCCGTAGCGCCGCTTTTTGCAGTGTCGATTTGAATCAGAGATTTCTTTAATAAGCCTGTAAATACTTTGAGGTTCATTTCGACATCATCTACGACCAGAATGTGTGCATCTTTTGCGGTGAATTCATCTTTGAATACTTCAATTTGTTTCATGACATTTTTTAATGCATCGTCAAAGTTTCCAATAGGAGATGCATCAACTATTTTTTGAGAGAGTCTGAAATAAAATGTTGAACCTTCACCATATGTGCTGTCTACTTCAAGTTTACTGTCCATAAGTGTAAGACATTTCATAGTGATAGGAAGACCAAGACCGGTTCCTTCAATGTGATGAGTCTTATTTTCCTCAATTCGTTCAAATTCAGTGAAGAGCTTTTGACGGTTTTCATCCTTAATGCCGATTCCGGTATCACTGACTGCAAAATAGATAAGTATATTGTTATCATCTTTTTGTTCCAGACGCAGTGTAAGGGTTACGCTACCTTTTGGTGTATATTTTACTGCATTCGTCAAAAGATTTGTAAGTACCTGTGATATTCTCACATCATCACCATACAGTCTGCATGGCAGATTACTGTCTATGTCATAGTTAAGCACTAATCCCTTACTTGCCGCCCTTGGTAAAATCATCTGTATAAGGTTATTAAGCATTGGCACCATGTCATATTCTTCGTTGACAATTTCCATTTTACCGGCTTCAATTTTTGAAAGGTCGAGAATATCATTTATCAAAGACAACAATGTGTGACCGCTGCTTTTGATATTGGTAGCATAGGAGAGAATCTGTGAATCCGTGCTCTCACGAAGAATCATTTCATCAAATCCAAGCACGGCATTGATTGGTGTTCGTATCTCGTGCGACATGTTGGCAAGAAAGTCACTTTTGACCTGATTTGCACGCCACGCTTCCTGCTTTGCCTGCTCAAGTTCGTTGAGAGTCTGCACCAGTTTACGGTAATCAGGCGTCTCGAGTGTAAATAAAATCATTAAAAGTGAAACGGAAACCAGACCATATGTAAGGTAGACATCCGGTAAAACAGTAGCCTGTAAAACCATCGCGATAAACACTATGAAAATAAATGACACGCTTGATATCCATTGTTTGCAGGTGAATTTCTTTCGATAGTAAAGTATGAAAAAAAGTGCTGACATCATAAACAACGCCGGGACAATATAGCCGGCAAAATACAGTGAACCGTGATGATATGATCCGTCTGGTTCAAAGTAAAAGGACAGCTTTGTGAAGATATTTAACATACCGTATATGCAGTAGATAACAATCAGTGATTTACGAATTAATTCATATGTTTTATTGCGGACTACCTCCGGAATATAGCTCGAAATATAGCGCTCAAATGCAACCGCAGTAGCAAATGCACTGAAAAAATAACCTGTGGTTAAAATGTAATTCAGAATATTTAATTCCGGTTTTACCAAAGAAATTGTATAGCCGGATATCATGTCAAATGTCTGGGCAGCTAGCGTGCAGTAAAGCATTTTTAAAAACGCCATGTCGCTGCGCACTCTGGCTACATAAATCATGCGGAAATATATAGCCATGACTAAGGTAATCATCATACCCATTATTTCAAAATCAATGTTATATTGTAATACACCCATGTGAATTTGTTCCTTTATAATCTATAATCAGAGTTTATTTACTTTGTAAATATTAATGAAATATAAGTAAACAAGTTTAATTATATATCTTGTCAGACAAAAGATGCAATGTTAAGATTACAGGTAGTTATTAATTGGAACAGTATTAGGAAGGAATAATGATAGTTTGATTTCAAATTATTATAGAAGGGTAAAATGAAAATAATTGATCGTGTAATTAACTGTCTGGTTATTTTTTTGCTTGCAAATTGTTGCGGTATTCTTGGCGAAATAGATACTAAAAAACGTGTAATCAGTATTGTTATTCTTACAGGTTTATTTATTTGGATTAATTTTGTACCGTCCGGTGAGATAAAAAATATGAGAACAGCTCGCCTGAAGGTATGTTGCGGTGGAGTTGAGCTCCTTATTTTGTTTGTAGGTGCATTTTCTCTAACGGTAGTTTATGCTATAGGGAACTTGTTAGAATTATTTCCAAGAAAAATGATGCTGCAGGGAAAAAGTGAGTGGATTATTCATATAATTGCCGCAGTGTTTACTCTTGCAATCGTATTTTGGAATGGTATGCTAAGGGTATACGCTACATCAACACAGCTTGGTGTTAAGTGGAGGGCACTTGGAATTATTTTTGGCATGGTGCCTTTGGCACATCTATATTTGCTTGGCATTATTATCCGTACAGTTTCAAAAGAAGTTAAGTTTGAAAATGACAAGATTATTTTAAATGAACGACGAAAAGAAGATAAGATATGCGAAACAAAATATCCTATACTTATGGTGCACGGCGTGTTTTTCAGAGATTTTCGTTTCTTAAATTACTGGGGAAGAATTCCCGAGCAGCTAAAGTTAAACGGAGCAACAATTTTTTATGGCAATCATTCTTCTGCACTTGCGGTTAAAGATTCGGCTGTGGAACTCAGACAGCGAATACTTGAGATTGTTAAAGAGACGGGCTTTGACAAGGTAAATGTCATCGCACATTCAAAAGGCGGCCTTGATATGAGAGAAGCATTATCTGATCCTGAGATTGCACAACATGTTGCAAGCCTTACGACTATTAATACACCACACCGCGGATGTGAGTTTGCAGACTACCTGCTTAATTTCTTCGGGGAAAAAGAGAAAAATGCAGTGGCAACTGCTTATAATGCAGCGCTTAAGAAACTTGGAGATTCTGAACCTGATTTTATTTCGGCTGTAGAAGACCTTACAGCAAGTGCATGTGAAAAACGTAATGAACGGCTTCATGATGTTCCGGGACTGTTTATCCAAAGTGTAGGTTCAAAGTGTGCTAATCCTGGTGGCGGAAGATTTCCGCTTAATCTTACATATCGTTTTGTGAATCGTTTTGATGGTGCCAATGACGGTCTGGTTGGTGAAAAATCATTTCCGTGGGGCGAGAAATTTACATTTCTCACTGTAACAGGAAAAAGAGGAATTTCTCATGGAGATGTAATTGATTTGAACAGAGAGAATTTTGATGACTTTGATGTGCGTGAATTCTTTGTGCAGTTGGTAGCCGACTTAAAGCAACGCGGATTTTGAGTGACTCATAATTAAAGAAATTATTATTCAGAGATTGGAAAATATTTGGAGAGCGATGATGAATTATTTAATTAGAAAAGCATCTGTGGAAGATGAAAATGATATTAGAAGTCTTTATGTGCTGATGCTTAAGACTATATATCACACAGAG
>CACXFB010000078.1 GCA_902766825.1 uncultured Lachnospiraceae bacterium | reverse complement strand
TAGCTTTTTGAAATACCAAGCAATTCACTTAATTCAGAAGCTTTATAACCATATATTGTTCTTGTACGCTTTAAAATATCTCCTATCAAGCCAGTACCTCCTTCCGAAAACAATTTATATATTATAAAGTCTTACGACAAATAATCAAAATTAGATAGGTTTTCCATAGCCACCTCTTTACTTAAAAATCTGAATAACATACTATATTATCTGTACCAGCATCCATAATGCTTCGATTCCTTGAAACAAAAATTTAAAGATTTTGCTTCTTAGTTTCTTACGCCTTTTCTCAGATTTTTTGTTAGGTTTCTGAGGTGTCATTCGGACATTCTGCACGAACAGCATTTTTTTCATATAATCACTCCTTTAGAAGTTGCAATATAGGGAACAACTTCCACCCCGAAAGAAGTGTGGTGCATACAGAACAACCTATCTAACCCTTTGAGCTCTGTCAAGCTCCCCGAGCGTGGCAGAGCGTGCGGTGCTTACAGCGTGCTACAGGTCTTTGAGTAACATGCCGGCCCCTAACAGCAGAACATCCACATTTAAGAATGTTCCTCAAGCGCTATGCGCTCCAATTTATGGGATTTGACCTCGATACAAAAAGTATCGTTATGCTGTATTTATATCTTAACGAATTTCAGTTCGCGTGTCAATATCTTTTTTCGCTATAAGCGAATCTTTTTTTACAAAATCTTATTGCAAACCTCATTACCCTGATACAATTTATCCAAATCTTATATAACCAACTTACCGGTATTTTATAATATAGAGTCGTTGTTTTTAGTTCACTTTTGAAATCTCCATAACAGTTTTCAGAAAAAAATAGTAAACTTTATTGTCACTGACGACAACAAAAAATCCACAAACCCTTTATTTATAGGGCTTGTGGACTGCATTTTCTTGTCTTGATACTATTCCATCTCGCAAATCTTAATGTGATTTGTATTCATTTTTGATTGTTTTCTATACTTTTAGATTAAGAAAATGCACTGTTTTTTACTCATTATTTTTCGTTTCACACTTTTTTAGTACCAATCTAGTACCAGCTGTCTTTTTCATCATTGTGTGTAGTTCTGGTGACTTGCAGGTTGATGGAATTATTCAAATAATAATCGTCAGTCAGCATGCAAAATCACCTACAGAGATTATAAATCTTAACATCATTTTCACAATAATATATTTTTATTTCGTAGCCATGAACAACAATTTAACTTTAATGCATACCTTGTATTCTTTGCACCATTAGCTTTAAATCGTCACTAAAATCAGCTAGGTCATCAAATTCGATTACAGCATAATTAACTTGTCTCGCACTTGCTTCATTTTATAGCATGTTCATATTTTAAGCCTCTTCTTTTTCCAAAATTTCAAATGTCTCAGAAGCCCAATTTCATAGTTATAAAACAATTAGTTGTATTATATCTTCAAATATCATATATTTCTAAATGGTATTTGTGACTCAGAGATTTTCGATAAATTAGGATATTGACTTGTCATATATCTTTTCAAATATTCATTATTTTCTTTTGAATTTGTAGGAGAACAATTAACAGAATTAACTGCTAATCCATCAAAATATATTTCAATATGATTTTTATTTATTCCTTCAAACTCAACAGGTACTTTATCGATATCCATTTTACTTTTATCTGTAAGGGTAAAAAATGCTAATCTATACTCATATTCATGACGAAAACCATAATGTTTCATAAAAAAACCTACCCATAACAACTTATCCACAAGTAAATATGCCCATTCATCATCTCTTATATCAGTAATCTTACAAAAGTCCATTATAATTTGTTTTATAATATTTATTTGTTCCTTTTCATCATATACTATTTCCCCATGAACACATTTTAAATTATCAAAATACTGTGTAATATGATCACTTTCTTTTTTTAATTTTTTTGTTTTTAAATTCGAGGTAAGTCTTTCAACATTAAATTCAATATTATACCCTACACTATTAGCATTTTTTGTGTAATAATTCCACAATGCTAATTCATCTTGCTTTGTAGAAAATGATATTATAAATGACCTATATTTATCTGAATTATAAAATCCCTCTATTAATTCAGGACTCAATTCAGTAACCTGTTTCAAAATTAACATTTTAACTATTTTATCATCACAGAGAACATCAATATTTTTCTGCAAAAGTTCCAGTATATACACTCCTTCCGACATATCATTTTGTCTATATACATCATTGGCCCACAACTGTTGATTTGAAAATATTCCATCTAAACCATATTTCGAAGTATAGTGATATATGTATTTGTTCTCCTTTTTTAATGGTATATTTGTCCAATCGTTATGTAGATTAACTACCCTATCATACCTATTCATCATTTTTCTCCTTCTAATTCCTTGTACAAAGTTTCTCTGACTCGATATAATCCCAAAAAACACTTGCATTCTCATAAGCTGAATTATAACGATACTTTTTTAATTCTCCCTTATGTAACTTCTCTTCTATTTTTTTATATTTTTCAATAAATTCGTCAACTGATTCAAAGCCCAAAATATAACATATGTCTTTCAAATATTCTTTTGAAACCAATTTTTTTGAATATTTTGCGAACAATCCCATATACTCATCTCGATTATAAATATAGGTTAAAGGGAACCATGCCCATGTTTTCTCATAATTTTTAATCAAATACGATGCGTTATAGCAAAACAAGTCTCCTAATACAAACTCATCTTTATTACAAACATTCACATTCAAATTTTCAATCCATAGTGCTGCCGTTCCGCAATAATATTCTTTATTATCCCTTTTACATACCGCATTATTTAATTCGTCGTTAAAGTAATAAAAAGAATTATAGCTATCAGCATCTTGATTAAAATTTGATGTTCCAGTATAAAACGTCTTATTAAGAGTATATCTTAACGCTTCATTTTCACTCTTTTTCAGGTAATAAGCTACCATATATATATAACATTCATGAACAAAGGTATTTTTCAAGTTAGCAATATTGTGTTGTTGTCTATGTATTTCATACATCAATTCTTCAAGAAATTTTGCGACCTTCTTATACCCTTCTTGAACATATTTATTACTTTTTACAAGTAATAGGAATTCATCTCTGAATGGTATAAGCTCACAGTAACAAGAAACTATCTCATTTTCTACATATTCATACTCTAAAATCTTATGTTTTAATTCCTCTAAATTTTCACTAAATGTATTTTCCTTTAATACATCACTTGCAGATCCTCTAAAAAAATCGACTGTCACTCTTGACTTGTATGACACTTTAGACGTTTCCTCAAGCCAAGCCGGAGGTTTTCCTAATTCAGGTTCTTTATATGTATCTATACCATATAAAGAACGAACCATTCTTCTATACTCATTATCATATGAATTCGGCATAGATAAATCAAAATGAAGTAATCCCTTTAAATACTGAGGTTTACGTACATTACCCTCATCATCCCTTTCAAATATGACTGGTATAAATTTTCGTTGATCAACCTTATTATACACTTCTGATGAAATAATCTGTGTTTCTGTCCCAACTCCTCCAGTTCTTTCATTTGCCTTCATTTCATAGATTGGATCAATCAAAATCAACACATTTGTAACGCTTTCATCTAAAACGCTTTTTTCCATAAAAGAATATGTATCATTTCCTTCCTTCAATTGCCATTTATCAAAAACAACACCTACTCCGTCACCTTTTAAACTCGTCGCCAATGCAATTACCTTTTCATCATGTTCTTCAGTACCCCAAGCATACGAAATGAATACTTTAGGATGAGCAATCTTATTTTTCATCTTAATATATCCTCCATCAATTTAATCTTGTCCATCTTCATAATTAACATCTTTTCTTTCCCCAGCTTTAAACGACTCTCCAATATTATAAAACCTTTCAAAATAAGCCTTTAATCTTTTGATAACACGTTGTTTCATTTCCGATCTATTACCACCGCCAAATCTCGATACTGGTGGAAGAATCTTATCAATATCGGTACCTGTTGTCTTAATCTCACCTACACGGAAGGCATACTCAATGAATCGTCTTGTAGCAGCTTCCTGCAGCTTCTCTTCATCAATAATAATAACAAGTTGATGGTCACGTTCTGCAGCTACATAATTGTTCCATTCCACCATAACGTCATCGACATCATTGATACCAGCAATAAAGTTTTCAATAAGAGCCTTCTTACTTCTAAGCTCTGGACTTGCAGCAATTGCCTTCTTGATAGTTACAAGCACTTCCTTGTCCTCACAGTGGCTATCATGATACTTCTTAACCAGCATAAGAATATAGTCAATATTGATTTCAATCTGCTTGATAAGTTCAATCTCAAAGACGATATCATCATCAATATTAACCGCTGTATGCTCTTCACGCTTACGTTTCCACTCGTCACGAAGATCCTGATATTTCCCAAGGTAATCCTGCATATCACGTTCAGAAAGAATCTCTTTTCCTGCAAACTCATCAAAGGAACTAAGCAAGTTTCTCATTCTAAGGATTGCACCAAACAATGAAATAAATGCTTTCTGATTTGTTTCACCTTCTATCCGAGGCTCTTCAACAGGGAACTTGGTTGTCAGTTCTTCAATCATATCAACATAACCTGGGTGCGAAGTATCATCTATACCGGTATACCCATAGTAGTAATCTTTAAAACTCTGCATAAGAACAATTCCACCTGCATCCTTATCTCCAAATAAAGAAATAGCAGCATCAACTCTTTTCTGAAGGTTACGGAAACATACAATGTTTCCAAATGTCTTGATAGAATTAAGAATTCTATTCGTTCTTGAAAAGGCCTGGATTAACCCATGCATCTTCAAGTTCTTATCAACCCAAAGAGTATTAAGGGTGGTAGCATCAAAACCGGTAAGGAACATATTTACTACGATAAGAAGGTCTATCTCCTTATTCTTCATTCTAAGAGATACGTCCTTATAGTAATTCTGGAACTTATCGCTGGATGTATCATAATTCGTATTAAACATCTTATTGTAGTCATCAATCGCAGCCTCCAAGAAGTCTCTACTTGACTGATCAAGTGCTGATGTATCCTCTGAATTTTCCTCACCTAATAAGCCATTATCTTCCTCAGCTTCCTCTTCATTTGCTGCGAAGCTAAAGATTGTAGCGACACGTAGCTTTTTAGATGGATCTGCCTGCATCTGCTTCTTGAATTCTTCGTAATAGAGCTTTGCCATAGGAACGGACGCCACTGCAAAAATAGAATTAAAACCACTAATCCTCTGCTTCTGCTTAATCTCTTCTACCGTTCCCTGTTTTGCAGATGCCACTTCCTTAATATTAATCAATGAATTATATACATAAGACCTATCACCTCTGTAAGTCTTCCTATCAAAGTTATCCAATATATACTTAGTAACCATTGAAATTCTCTGAGGTGCCATCATCGCCTTTTCTCTAGCTATATCCCAAACCTCTTCATCCTCTATATTGTCATCAACATCCATAGTCTTTATGTAATCAACACGAAACGGAAGAACGTTCTTATCATTAATGGCATCTACTATAGTATAGGAATGCAGCTGATCACCAAATGTCTGTTCAGTTGTAAAGAAGGTTGTCTTTCTTGTGCTCCCGATATTAGTTGGAAAAATAGGAGTACCCGTAAAGCCAAACATATGATATTTCTTAAAATGTTTTACAATAACGGCGTGCATATCACCAAACTGGCTACGATGACATTCATCAAAAATAATAACAACATGCTTGTTGTAAATCTCATGCTCCTTATTTTTCTTGATAAATGTAGACAGCTTTTGAATAGTGGTTATGATAATCTTATACTCATGATGCACACCATTCTTATCCTTATTCTCCAGCTGTCTCTGAAGAATCGAGGTCTTAGTATTGCTGTTGGCAGCACCCTTTTCGAATCTGTCATACTCCTTCATGGTCTGATAATCCAAATCCTTACGGTCTACCACAAAGAGAACCTTATCAATGTACGGCAGATTAGACGCTAATCTTGCTGTCTTAAATGATGTCAAAGTCTTTCCGGAACCTGTTGTATGCCAAATATATCCGCCACCGGAAATGTCGCCATACTTCTTATAGTTATTTGCAATCTCAATACGATTAAGGATACGCTCTGTTGCCGTAATCTGATAAGGGCGCATAACCATAAGCATATTCTCGGAAGTAAAAATGCAGTACTTTGTGAGAATATTCAAAATTGTATGCCTTGCAAAAAAAGTCTTCGTAAAGTCTACAAGGTCAGCAATAACTCTGTTCTTTGAGTCAGCCCAATAGGAAGTAAACTCAAAGCTATTGCTTGTCTTACCCTTCTTTATTTTAGATGCATTCGCATCTTTGATAGCATTAAATCTGGTACTATTTGAGTAATACTTCGTATTTGTTCCGTTTGAAATCACAAACAATTGTACATACTCAAACAAACCGCAACCTGCCCAAAAGCTGTCTCTCTGGTATCTATTAATCTGATTAAACGCTTCTCTGATAGCAACACCACGTCTCTTAAGCTCCACATGAACAAGCGGAAAACCGTTTACTAGAATCGTTACATCATAGCGATTATCATGCTTTGCGCCATCAGCAGTTCCAATAACATACTGATTGATAACCTGAAGGAAATTGTTATGTATATTCTTTTTGTCAATGATAGTAATATTCTTTGTACTGCCATCATCACGTTTAAGAACCTGAACATTATCCTCCTGGATTTTTCTCGTCTTCTCAACAATACCTTCATTCTGATTAGCTATAGATTCATTAAATAATCTATCCCATTCAGCATCCGAAAACTGATAATCGTTAAGAATCTCGAGGCATTTACGCAAATTTGCAATCAAATCCGATTCCTGATGAATCTTAAGATACTCATACCCCAATCCACCTTGACCATTTTCTCCGGACAGTAGTTTAATAAACTCTGCTTCCAGTGCTGCTTCGGACTGGTAGCTTTCAGAGCGAGCTTTTGATGGCTCATACTCTGTAACTACAGTATTTTCAGTTGTCTGTGCAACAATATTAAAATACGGCATATTAGTTCGACTTCCTTTCATTAATAATCTCTTTTATATACCTTCTCTCCATTTTGCTCAAAACATGATTTGAATATATTTTATTAAATGCTGATACAGATAAGGATTTTGTTATTTCTTCTAAATCACTTTCTTCTATCGGAAATAAAAAATTCTTTCTGTCTTTTTTCTTATATTCTCCACCAAACATATATAAACACAGTCTTGATGATATAGGAAATATTATTTTTTCATACTCTTCACACGGAAACTCTTTTGCATTAATAAAAACCGGCTTATCTGAGGTTATAATCCTACTTTTAGTATCAGCTCCAATACCAAATGTCATATTTTTCATAGGTTCAAACAATGAAGCAAATACCTGCATTTCTTTATCTTCTTCGTTCATTTCCTTAAAAAATGGTAAACAAAACATTCTTGCTACATTTTTAATCTGTTTATCATTTAGATAATCCTTCCAAAATTCCTCACCAATGCGTTCTGCAAGATCAATTATCTGTGGAATTCTTAATATCTGCACTATAATATAAGTTGCCCAGAATACTTTTTCCTCTCCAGTAAGAAAACAATTTGTCTTATAATTACTAGATATAAATGCTTTGTTCTCCAGTTTTCTTCGATATTCAGAAAATGACTTTTCGAAATAAGAAAAAACCTGTTCCAAGTGATTTGGCATGACAATATCTCCATTTTCCCCAGTAACCTCATATAAATCTATTTTGTAGCAAATAGATTTTATTGGCACTAAACGACCAGGCAACATTTTATCATCCAACTCGTAACAATATATCTGATACTTATCATTTTTAACATTCTCCCTCAGATAATCTTTTGAAAATCCTCGTAGATATACCTGTGGAATATAATGTTGTTTTCTAGTTATTTTATCTCCATTTGGCACCTTTATTTCACCTTCTCAAATGATAACAATTCGTTTCTGTAATACTCATATTGTTTTTCGCGTGCGTCTATCTCTGCCGGAATACCTTCTGAAATATCATTACATAACACATCAAATTTATCAAGAATTCCAACTTTACGACGTTGTTCTTCCAATGAAGGAAGATACAATACTATATCGTTAAGTCTATCAGGAGTCACTTCAATAACTTTTGTTCCATGTGCAAGTTTACGTTTTTGAATGGCAAATTCTTGTGTATGAAAATAATATGCAAGATATTTTGCATTCTGGTTATGATGTATGATTGCCGTATGCCCACTAACTGCAATCTCACCCATACCAAGCCATGCAACGCATTTACAAACGTCTTCTACATTTTCGCTTGTAACTGCCATAACTATATCATTAGTAACTGCTTTCTTAGATTTCTCAGCTACTTTCTCAGATATACAAGAAATGGTTTCCGATGCATGTATTCCATACTGGGTATATATTTGTCCATAATGTATAGCAGGAAATCCTTCCTCAACAAAGTCTTTCTTTTGGAAATTGCCTCCCCTTGTTATAGTTGCTATATCACTTAATCGTACATCTGCATATCCAAAAACATATTGTAAAAGCTTAATCAAGCTCTGTCTGTCTGTCTGTCTGTCTGTCTGTCTGTCTGTCTGTCTGTCTGTCTGTCTGTCTGTCTGTCTGTCTGTCTGTCAAAATGCTGCTTCCTGTCTCAGCAAATGTCAATAGCT
>CACXFB010000077.1 GCA_902766825.1 uncultured Lachnospiraceae bacterium | reverse complement strand
GCATATCTTTCCATTGTAAGATAATAAATACCAAGTACCATATCCTGTGAAGGAACCGCAACAGGGCCACCGTCAGACGGCTTAAGCAAGTTGTTAGGTGAAAGGAGAAGGAATCTACACTCTGCCTGTGCCTCAACCGAAAGAGGAAGATGGACTGCCATCTGGTCTCCGTCGAAATCGGCGTTATATGCGGTACATACGAGTGGATGAAGCTTAATTGCCTTACCTTCTACAAGAATCGGCTCAAATGCCTGAATACCGAGTCTGTGGAGTGTAGGAGCACGGTTAAGCATAACCGGATGCTCTTTGATTACTTTCTCAAGCACATCCCAAACCTCAGGCTCAAGTCTTTCAACCTTTTTCTTTGCTGCCTTTATATTGTTTGCCTTATCGGCACTTACAAGCTCTTTCATAACGAACGGCTTAAATAACTCTATAGCCATTTCCTTAGGAAGACCACACTGATAAATCTTAAGCTCAGGTCCTACTACGATAACCGAACGTCCCGAATAGTCAACACGCTTACCAAGAAGGTTCTGACGGAAACGTCCCTGCTTACCTTTAAGCATGTCTGATAATGACTTGAGTGCTCTGTTACCAGGTCCTGTTACAGGTCTTCCTCTACGTCCGTTATCAATAAGTGCATCAACAGCCTCCTGAAGCATTCTCTTCTCATTTCTTACGATAATATCAGGAGCTCCAAGCTCTAATAATCTCTTAAGTCTGTTATTTCTGTTGATGATTCTTCTGTAAAGATCATTCATATCAGATGTTGCAAAACGTCCACCGTCAAGCTGTACCATAGGTCTGATATCAGGTGGTATTACAGGGATAACCGTAAGTATCATCCACTCAGGCTTGTTGTCTGATTCCCTGAATGCTTCAACAACCTCTAATCTCTTAATAATTCTTGCTCTCTTCTGACCTGTTGAGTTCTTAAGTTCATCCTTAAGTTCAACAGCAAGAGTCTCAAGATCGATATTCTTAAGGAGTTCGAGAATAGCCTCTGCTCCCATTCCTACTCTGAAGCTTCCGTATCCATATGCTTCAACAGCATCATTGTACTCTGCCTCAGTGATAATCTGATTGTCCGAAAGATTTGTTGTACCCTTATCAAGTACGATGTATGATGCAAAATAAAGTACTCTCTCAAGCGCTCTAGGAGAAAGGTCTAATATAAGACCCATTCTACTAGGAATACCCTTGAAATACCATATATGCGATACCGGTGCAGCAAGCTCGATGTGACCCATTCTCTCACGTCTTACACTTGCCTTTGTAACCTCAACACCACATCTGTCACATACGATACCTTTATATCTTATCTTCTTGTACTTACCGCAATGACATTCCCAGTCCTTGCTCGGTCCAAAAATCTTTTCACAGAAAAGTCCGTCTTTCTCAGGCTTTAATGTTCTATAATTGATTGTCTCAGGCTTCTTAACCTCTCCGTGAGACCATTCCCTGATTTTTTCAGGCGAAGCCAAACCAATCTTAATCTTGTCGTAAGTCATTTCCTGATTACTCTTAACAACTGCTTCTGACATTTTTCCTCCAATCCGCCAAGCATCATTTACTATCTATAAATGCACCCGTGACATATTAAAAATCATCTTCATTGCTTAAACCGTCTTCATCACTAAAGAAACTATCATCAGAATCAAGGTCGCTGTCATCAAAATCGTCTGCATCTTCATCAAAAGACATCAGAACGTCATCTCCGCCTTCGCCTGATACTGCTGAATATCCGGCATCTTCAAAGTTCTCATCATGTGAAAGTTTGAAGTCATTGCCTTCAAGCAATGGCGCAATATTATCTTCATCGCCATAGTCGATGTTCTCAGCCATGCATACCTCGTTACCGTTTTCATCAAGAACCGTTACATCAAGTGCAAGTGACTGAAGTTCCTTAAGAAGTACCTTGAAGGATTCAGGTATTCCCGGCTCAGAAATATTTTCACCTTTGATAATTGCTTCATATGTCTTAACACGACCAACCACGTCATCGGATTTAACTGTAAGTATCTCCTGAAGGGTGTAAGCTGCACCGTATGCCTCAAGAGCCCAAACCTCCATCTCTCCGAAACGCTGTCCACCGAACTGAGCTTTACCACCAAGTGGCTGCTGTGTTACAAGTGAGTATGGACCGGTTGAACGAGCATGGATCTTATCATCAACCAAGTGGTGGAGCTTAAGGTAATGCATGAATCCGATTGTTACGGCTCCGTCGAAGTACTCTCCGGTACGTCCGTCACGAAGTCTTACCTTACCGTCTCTGTTGATTGGAACTCCCTTCCACTCTTTTCTGTAATCTTCATTAGTTACAAGATAATCCATAACACCTTCATCAAGGATGTCATCGTATTTATCTTTAAATGGTGTCATTGCTTCGATTTCCAAAGCTCTGTCATCATCGCCTTCTGCTTTTGCATCTTCTATCCACTGAGCTTTTTCTTCCTGTGTCAGTGGTGTATTTACATAATCATTAGCAAGCTCTAATGTGTCCATAATGTCAGACTCGTTAGCGCCGTCAAATACAGGAGTTGAAACCTTAAATCCAAGTACCTGCGCAGCCAATGACAAATGAATCTCAAGCACCTGTCCTATGTTCATACGTGAAGGCACGCCCAGAGGGTTAAGTACGATATCAAGAGGACGACCGTTAGGAAGGAATGGCATATCTTCTACAGGAAGTACTCTTGAAACGACACCCTTGTTACCGTGACGTCCGGCCATCTTATCTCCGACCTGGATCTTTCTCTTCTGTGCAATATATACACGTACTGTCTGGTTAACACCAGGTGAAAGTTCGTCTCCTCTTTCTCTTGTAAATACCTTGGCATCAACTATGATACCGAATTCTCCGTGTGGAACACGAAGTGATGTATCTCTTACTTCTCTTGCCTTCTCACCAAAGATTGCACGAAGAAGTCTCTCTTCTGCAGTAAGCTCTGTCTCTCCCTTAGGAGTAACTTTACCTACAAGAATATCACCTGCACGAACCTCTGCTCCGACTCTGATGATACCTCTCTCATCAAGATTCTTTAACGCATCATCACCAACACCAGGAACATCTCTTGTGATTTCCTCAGGTCCAAGCTTAGTATCTCTTGCTTCTGCTTCATATTCTTCTATATGAACTGATGTGTAAACATCTCTTTGTACAAGTCGCTCACTAAGAAGTACGGCATCCTCGTAGTTGTATCCTTCCCATGTCATGAAACCGATAAGAGGGTTCTTACCAAGAGCAAGCTCTCCGTTAGATGTTGAAGGACCGTCGGCAATAACATCACCTGCAGCTACTCTGTCACCCTTGAACACGATAGGTCTCTGGTTGATACATGTACCCTGGTTGCTTCGTACAAACTTTGTAATCTTATATCTTAACTTTGTTCCGTCATCATTCTTAATGATAATTTCTTTTGAAGAAGATCTTTCAACAACACCGTCTTTTTTAGCAACTACACAGTTACCTGAATCGACAGCCGCTTTTCTTTCCATTCCTGTTCCTACTACAGGTGACTCTGTAACAAGAAGAGGCACTGCCTGACGCTGCATGTTTGATCCCATGAGGGCACGGTTAGCATCATCGTTCTGAAGGAAAGGAATCATCGCTGTAGCTATTGAGAATACCATCTTAGGAGATACGTCCATAAGATCAATCTTAGACTTCTCGAACTGTGATGTTTCTTCTCTGAAACGACCTGAGATGGAATTTCTAATGAAGTAGCCATTCTCATCAAGCTGCTCGTTAGCCTGTGCTACGTGGAATTTATCTTCCTCATCAGCTGTAAGGTATACAACCTCATCTGTAACTCTTGGATTAGCAGGATCTGTTTTATCAACCTTTCTGTATGGAGCTTCAA
Organism: uncultured Lachnospiraceae bacterium; assembly: GCA_902766825.1. Lineage (GTDB taxonomy): Bacteria > Bacillota > Clostridia > Lachnospirales > Lachnospiraceae > CACXFB01. Next base: position 75,450 of record CACXFB010000077.1, on the reverse strand, counting down.
CAAATCCGTATTTATTAATTCTTGCATATGATGCAAGTGAGTTGATAAGTCCGATGTTAGGACCTTCAGGTGTCTCGATAGGACACATTCTTCCATAGTGAGAGTAGTGAACGTCTCGAACCTCGAATCCGGCTCTGTCTCTTGAAAGACCACCAGGACCAAGGGCAGAAAGACGTCTCTTATGTGTTAACTCACTAAGAGGGTTATTCTGATCCATGAACTGTGACAACTGAGAACTTCCGAAGAACTCCTTAACTGCAGCTGTAACAGGTTTTATGTTAATAAGAGATTGAGGAGAAATGCTCTCAGAATCCTGAGTTCCCATTCTTTCTCTTACTACTCTTTCCATTCTTGAAAGACCGATTCTATACTGATTCTGAAGAAGCTCACCTACAGCTCTGATACGTCTGTTACCAAGGTGATCGATATCATCAGCATTACCGATTCTGATATTCTTACCATCAACATGGTTGTATTCAAGGTGCATGTTGTAGTGAATAGAAGCAAAAATATCATCTTTTGTTATATGCTTAGGAACAGGATCTACTGCATGATCAGCAATAGCTTCAAGGAGCTCATCACCTTCGTAGTTATCCATAAGTTCCTTAAGAACAGGATAATAAACATCCTCTGTGATTCCTAATTCTTCTTTATCGCAGTCAACAAATGCATTAAGGTCAACCATAAGGTTAGATAAAACCTTAACATTCTTCTGCTCTGCCTGAACATATACGGCACGTACACCTGCATTCTGGATTGCATTTGCAAGTTCTTCCGTAACAACAGTTCCGGCCTCTGCCACAACCTCACCTGTTACTTCGCTTATTGCATCCTCTGCAAGTGTGAATCCTGCAATTCTGTTACGAAGAGCAAGCTTCTTATTAAACTTATAACGACCAACTTTTGCAAGGTCGTATCTTCTTGCGTCAAAGAACATATTATTAATAAGGTTCTCTGCGCTGTCTACAGATAAAGGCTCGCCCGGACGAAGCTTTTTGTAAAGTTCCAAAAGACCATCATGGTAATTATCTGATGAATCCTTTTTAAGGCTCTCTACAATCTTAGATTCTTCACCAAAGACATCAAAAATCTCCTGGTTGGTTCCAAGTCCAAGTGCACGTAAAAGCACTGTAATAGGCACCTTTCTGTTTCTATCAACACGCACGTAGAAAATACCGTTAGAGTCTGTCTCGTATTCAAGCCATGCACCTCTGTTAGGTATTACCGTACAGGTGAACAGTTCCGTACCAATCTTATCATGTCCGATTCCATAATATATACCAGGTGAACGTACAAGCTGACTTACTATAACACGCTCAGCTCCGTTAATCACAAATGTTCCGGTCTCTGTCATAAGAGGCAGGTCACCCATGAATATATCATGCTCGTTAATCTCTTCATTTTCATTGTTATGAAGTCTTACCTTTACCTTGAGCGGAGCTGCAAATGTTGCATCTCTTTCCTTGCACTCCTCGATTGAATACTTAATATCATCCTCACATAATGTAAAATCAACAAACTCTAAGCTTAACTTATCGCTGTGGTCTGTTATAGGAGATATATCCTTGAAAACTTCATTAAGTCCTTCTTCCACGAACCACTTATATGAATTCTTCTGAACTTCAATGAGATTAGGCATTTCAAGCACTTCTTTTTGCTTTGAGTAACTCATTCTCATGGCGTTGCCAACCTTGATTGGACGTATTCTGTTCTTCTCCATTGCCATCTTCACTCCTTGATTTATTATAGGTACATATGTATAACGCCAAAGCGTCCGTCACATAAGTATACCACACCACAATAGTGCAAATTACATGGTACCACAAACTTTTTTTTTAGTCAACATCGAATTTCATTTTTTCAAATTAATTTAAAACATATCTACATCACAAAAACAAGGACTCCCACCAAACGGGGAGTCCCTGAACAAATCTTATGTTTTTATTCTTAACTACTTATTACTTCTTAACCTTTACGCTCTTTACTGCTGAAAGTGCACTGTAATAGATTTTAGAAGCTATTGTTCTTTCAGCCTTAATCTTGAAGTAATATGTTGTGTTACCTTTAAGATTATTAACAGTATATGATGTTGAAGATGTCATTCCTGCTGCTGTGTATTTACCATTCTTCCTTGTTGAATAATATACCGTATACTTTGATGCTCCTGTTACTTTCTTCCATGTAAGTACCGCTCTCTTAGATATAGTTGACTTCACAGTAGCAATAACAGGTGTTGCAGTTTTTGTTCCTGCTCTTGCAGTTGCATATGTTGTCCAGTTGTAATACTTTGAACCAACCTTTACATATGCATAGATTCTGTATTCATAATCTTTACCTGCCGCAAGTTTTGTAACTGTATAGCTGTTAGTTGCAGAACTTCCAATCTTCTTTTCCTTACCGCCTGATACAAGATAAATATTATATCCTGTCGCACCTGCTGACTTATCCCAGCTAAGTTTAACACTGTTTGTTGTACAGCTTATCATCTTTGCAGACTTTGGTGCAAGTGGAAGAATTACATATGTAGTGCAAACAGAACCTGTGTAATTGCCCTTACCCTTACATGTAATCTTAACCTGTCCAGGTTTGATACATTTATTACCATCAGAGCTTGTGTATGTAATAGTGTAATCATTTGTTGATGACAATTGTGTTAAAAATGTTGAATTGCCAAGCGAAATCTTAACAGCCGGGATTCTCTTAATTGCACTTCCTGTATAAAGCATATTTGGAATTGCTGTTATGCTTGCTTTTGTAATAGACTTCGCTTTAATCTTAAATGTTCCGGCAACTAATGGTTCGCTAAAGTAAGGAGCTTTTCCGGTAAGTACAACTTTATAAGTTCCTACATTTCTTGGTGATACGTTGTTACCCTTAGCATCCTGATATGTTATTCTGTAATCAGAGTTTTCTACCAGCTTCAATGCACCATACACAACATCAAGATTTTTCGGAGTATAATTACTTCCTGAGTATGTTACATCCGCAAATTTTGTATTGCAGACAACTTCATGCGCCTCAACAGTAATTGTAGCAACTGCCTTTAATCCACTCTTACTTGAAAGAGTAATTGTTGTAGTACCAGCTTTAAGGCCTTTTACAACCTTTCCTACATTTCCTGAATTCCTATAATCCTTAACTATTTCTGCAATAGTAGGATCTTCAATTTTCCATGTCAGAGCATCGGTGTTATCAGTCGGGGTAACATCCTGAATAATATTATATTCAAATCCCTTATACATCTTGTAGTTATCAGATGCAAGTTTAAGTGTTTTAACAGGCTTATAAATCACTACATTGATTGTTCTTCCTGTAGCCATAAGACTCGAATTACCTTTTACATTAATTTTGCATCCGCTTGCCACTTTTTTACCTGTAAATACGGCGTAACTTCCATCCGCACTTGGTTCAAAATCAAAGCAGTCTTTAGTTCCGGTGCTTGTCCATGTAAATGCTGTATCTGTTGACTCATCTTTATCACCAACGACAAGATTAACCACTGTCTGCTCACCAAAAGGTACATAAATTGTGCTTACTTCTTCATCATTCTGAATAAACTTGAAATCTTTAGCAGAAACAAACACATTAACTGTACATTTTGCAACATATCCTGATTCAGCTGTTGCTGTAATCGTTGCAGTTCCCGTTCCAGTTGCACTTACTGTAACTTTTCCGCCTGTTGTTGTTTTATTAGTGCTAAACTTTATAAAGTTCTTATCACAAGTCCATGTTATTTCATCATTGCTGTTATTTGGAGTAAGTTTTGCATTTAACTCAACTGTCGCACCACGTTCAAGATCAAGTGCGTCCCTTGATGTAGAACCGCTATAAATTTTTATATCTGTAGACGGAGTGTATACCTTTACAAATACCGTAGACACCTTTTCAACAAGTTTTCCGTTGTCATAACCGTACACTTTTAATGTGACACGGAATTGACCATTCTTTTTACCTTTAAATGTACATGTATCGCCATTGTGTGTTATTTCAGCAAAATTATCATTTGATTCAATGTACCAATCTCTTTCATCATTAACAATCGCTCCTGAAGCACTACCCAAAACCGCCTGAAGAGTCATGGTTCCGTTAACCGGAATCTTATATGCGGTAGTTCCCTCAATCTCGGTTAAAGTATAATCCTTACCTTCAGGATTAAGTGTAACACTGCTGGCATGAACCGCTTTTTCAACAGTAAGCTGTATAGATATTGCCGCTGCACTAGGATAAGTACTTCCTTTTATAGTTGTGCTTCCTTCCTTATTTGCCTTAACTTTTAAATATCTTTTACCATTCTCGTCTTTATAGTCCGATACAGTTGCAATGTCACTGTTAACTGCTTCCCAAATAACATCTTCTGTTGATGTTGCAGGTATAAGATTATATAGAATTAACTTTTCCTGTCCATTTGGAACAGTTGCTATTGTAGTTATTTCAATACCTGTAGCTTTTGTATATACATGAACAGTGATATTAGCATTAACCTCAGTATGCTCTCTTGCATATACAGTTATTGTAGCAACACCTACACCCTTTGCTGTTATCACACCCTCCTCATTTACTGTTAAAACCTTAGAGTCAGATGAAACATATACAAGATCTTCATTTGCAGCAGTTTCACCGCTTCCGGCATTATAAATGATTCCGTTTCTGGCATCACATACATACAATGGAGATTCTTTGCCGTTTTCAACATAAAGCTCTTTTGTTGTTTCTTTTCTTTCTGCGTCCTTTGCAAATACAATCTCTTTATATGGCACCTTTTTAATAACAGAATAGAAAATAACTGCATAATATCCAAGATTCTTGCCTGATACCTTATCAATTAACTCACACCAAAGATAAGTATCTCCCGGTGCTACAGCTGTTAATGTATTACCATCAACTTTAGCAATATTCTCATTATCTGATGTCCACTTTGCATAAGCAGTTGAGGTTGATGGTTCAAGATTCACGGTTATATTTGATATGCTTCCTTCTATATCCTGAATACCAAAATTAAAGAAACTTAACTTATCCTTATTTTCATATTTTGAACTACCTATAACAATATCCTTTATATATTTAGCTCTGATACCAAGTCCTATCGTTACAACCTTTGATAACGTTCTGTTAGCACTTGAAATAGTAACCTTCGGATATGTTCCCGGTAAATCTTTAATATAGAAAACATCATCAATATCATTCTCATTAACTAAAATATTACCGTTTTCATCCTCGATCGAACAATATACACTATTCTTACTGTCTGATATCTTTCCGCTTTCATCATTCAGATTAAAGAAATTCGATAACGATAATTCTTTTTCCAGATTAAATGTCAATTTACCATCTTCTATAGGATATGAAGCTGAAAGAACATCATTACAATCATCATCAATTGAACCCTGAATTATTATAAGATCACCTTTAAACGCATAGAATAAAAGTTTCTCATCTGACAGCTGTCCCTGATCCACAACATTACCCTGAATGCTAAGCTTTCCATCTGCAACCTCTCGACCAAGAAGCTTATCTTTCTGTTTGTCTTCGGTACCATATTCAGGTTGAATTACAAGATAACTTACATTTATATTTTTAGTTGCCTTTTTAATTGAAATTTCCTTAGTATCTGCAGAACCTGTTCCTCTGCAGTTAGCTGTAATCTTGATTTTATCAACAAGATTAACTTTATTATTGGTATCAATTACATGAACTATAGCAGTACATGTATATTTTCCATTTTGATTAGGAATTTTTGAACCAGATGTTTCTTTAACAACTTTACCGTTTTCTTCAAACCACACAATCTTATTGTTAAAAGAATCGTCATCAAGCTGCCATACTACATCTTCTGTATCTGATACAGTAGTTACAGTAAAAGTTCCACAGCCTGAATAATAGTAAGTATTCACATTGCTAATCTGTAATGCAGATGAATTAAGGTATTTAACAGTAAGTCCTGCTCCCGTAGCATATCTTTCAGCATTACTTCCTTTGTTACACCAAACCACAAAAGAACTTCCAAGCGAAGCTCCACTTGCAGATGCATATCCAAATGCCTTGCTGCCAATAACAGTATTATTACCACGCACTGTAATCTCTTTAAGATTTGGATAATCGTTACCATAAAATGCACCAGCTTTAATTTCTGTTACATTCGAGTCAATAACCATTCTCGTAAGAGAAGTCTTATCATTTCCATTATAGCCACTTACAACATTATTACTTATTGCAACATTGGCTGTTGCCCCAATACTTGCAAACGACGTGCTAAGATTAGCAAATGGCACCGAAGTAACCACCATTGCCGCTGCCAGAACCGAAGCTATGATCTTCGATTTCTTCATACAAAAATTCCTCCTTTTTTATAAACAATTTTTCAACTCTCTCCTTTAGAACAATTGTCCTAAAGATAGTCCTACGTTTCCATTATATTATCTCAAAAGTAAAACTTCAATAAAATGTTGATTAAAAAAAGATTAGGCTGTTGCAGATGTATTCTGCAACAGCCTAATCATGTATATATCTGACGTATTTATCAAATTACTTAAGAGTAACCTTAGCTCCCTCAGCTTCAAGCTTAGCCTTGATATCCTCAGCCTCTTCCTTAGAAGCTCCTTCCTTAAGTACCTTTGGAGCATTATCAACAGCGTCCTTAGCTTCTTTAAGTCCAAGACCTGTTACTTCACGAACAACCTTGATAACCTTAACCTTGTTAGGACCTACATCTGTTAACTCTACGTTGAATTCTGTCTGCTCAGCGCCACCATCAGCTGCACCTGCTGCTGGTCCTGCAACTACAACACCTGCTGCTGCAGAAACACCAAACTCTTCTTCACATGCTTTAACAAGCTCGTTTAATTCTAATACTGATAACTTCTTGATTTCTTCGATAAATTCCTGTGTTGTCATTATAAAAATCCTCCATTTTCTTATTGCCTGCGTTCAGGCTTCATTCAATAAATAAAAATTATTCTGCTGCTGCTTCGTTACCTTTTTCAGCAATCTGGTTAAGCACACGTGCCAGATTAGCGATAGGTGACTGTAAGCTTCCAAGTAATCTTGAGATAAGTTCTTCCTTTGATGGAATTCCGGCGATAACCTTGCATCCTGCTGCATCATAGAATGTTCCGTCTATAACTGCTGCCTTGAATTCAAGATTCTCTGCTGTCTTAGCAAACTTATCAATAATTCTTGCAGGAGCTGTTGCATCTTCCTTAGAAATTGCAATAGCAGTTGGTCCTTCAAGCTGCTCTGAAAGTCCCTCGAATCCGGTTCCTTCGATAGCTCTCTTGATGTATGTGTTCTTGTATACCTTGTATACAACACCTGCTTCTCTTAATTCCTTACGAAGCTTTGTATCCTGCTCTACTGTAAGTCCACGGTAATCTACGATTACTGCTGCCTGAGCACCATCGAGATAGCTCTTGATCTCTTCTACAATAGGAGCCTTCACTTCTACCTTTGCCATGATTGGTGTACCTCCTTTTAGATTTTGAGTACCGCCGATTAATTAAAAAACCTCCCTGCCTTAAGACAGAGAGGTGAAATAAGCATCATTACTTCCTCGGTAGGCGTTAACATCACATTATACCCATATGGGAACCTACTGTCTTCGGCGAACTGTTTACACAGCTTTTACATAGTACCACACTTCATACATTCTTGTCAACACCTAATAATAAATAATATTTATTCACTTATTTAGATATATTACTCATCTTCCTCAATTTCATAAGTTACACTAAACTGCTCCATACCCTGCTGAATATCAACATTCACCACAGCACCTTCTCTGTTACAAGGAACAATAAATTCCCTGTCATTTGTCACATCATCCGAAAGATCCACAAACGAGTTCCTGTCAGCATTCTTAAGCTTGAAGCCTACATGTCTGTCAGTCGAGAATAAATAATCTCCACTGGCCCATCCTGCACCGTTTTCAACTTCAAAATCATACTGTTTACCTGGGTCTTTTGTCCACACCCATATTGCGGCATCACTGTAATCACCATCATCCCTTGTATATGAGAATACCACTTTTGTAGTGCATTTTCTTCCCGCAACATATTCAATGTCCGGCACCTGATCAACCAGATCGTTGTTTCCTAATACATTAAGATACACTAACGTGTCGCTCATTGAATTAAGCACTGATATATCCTCGATGTCATTGTGCGAAATATCAAGACTTTCAAGTCCGGTGAATTTATCAATATCAGTTATATCAGTAAGACCTTTTTTGCTAAGATTCAATTCTTTTATTCCCTCAATATCCGAAACGGTAATATCGCTTACATCTTTCTCAAGAATTGACGCGATATTCTGGGCAAAATCTCCTGACGGATCTGTAAACTCAAACGTATCATCATTACCTGACTCGTCACCTGACGGCTCTTTTCCCTCATCAGGCTTTTGCTGCTCTTCTTTTCCCTTAGGCTCCTTGCCATTATCGGTTTCTTTTTCCTTTGGTTTTTGTGCCTCTCCCGGGTTTGGTGTACTATCCGTTGCCACTTCTTTTGTAGTCACCGGCACCATAGTTGCGGTTGCGACCTTGTCGTTACCTTTTTGTGAATTATCCTGTCCCGAATTATTGTTATGATTTTTAACTATTCTTATTCCCACAATCAGAAATAAAACCGCTACAAAAGCAATTGCCGATGAAGTTCTATTCCTATCAAAAAACGCCCTTATCTTTCCAGTCGCCTTATAATCATCCCCGTCATCTTCCTGAGCCGAATCATTGCCAGCCGCCATATGACTTCCGTCTGTGCTTACAATGCTTCCTGCAAATGTATCATTTACATTTTGAGCAGCTCTGTAAGAAGCTCTCTCATCCTCATCTCTTGTCTTTTCAAGTTCCTCCATATCCATATTTAAAGACTCGCTCTTTGGACGCATAATCTTTACATATGAAACACTTGCTCCCTGCAGAACATTCGGCGCGATACTTTTCGTGGATTTTTCTTCGCCTGTATACGTCGATGTACCTCTTGCCGGCTGAACATGATATGCAGGCTGGACATATCCTCTTCCAAAGTTCGAGCCTGCTCTTCTGAATTCACTTGGTATACCGTCATTGTCATCCATAGGACTCTCATACATAGAGGGCTTTAACAGCTCATACGACGCAATTATATCTACCTCTTTTCTTCCAAGGTCCGGATCTGTCTCAAAGCAGCTTACCACATAATAAGCTGTTCCATTCTCCTGAAAGGTCTCTGTTATATTAATCTTCTTGCCGTCACTAAATGCCACAAGCTCTGCCTGATTAATATACTTTGTAAGGTTATTTTTAAATATTTCCTGATAGTTAGGTTTCTTCTCAACCACACGACCACTCTCATGATCTTCTCTTTCAACTATATTCTTAGGGAAATATTCCTTAATTATAACCTTGGTATCATACCCAAGATTCCATCCTATATATGATTTTTCATATTCTGTCTCTCTAATACATACTCCCACAAGATATTTACCCTTAAGTATGCAGTCTACACGCAGATGTTCTCTTGGCACATTATATTCCGTTTTGTCAAAACCACATACAGTGCACTTTGCATCTTCATTATTCAATTCATTCATGCATCGTCTGCACAACTTATTAATACTTATTCTATTGCCCAAGATAACACCTCCTAACGCATAATTGCATAGTTCAAATAAATTGTAACACCTAAAGAGGCCACCCGTCAAGGTGGCCTCTTTAATGAACTGCCCACAGGCAGCAATATTCGCATTATTATAATGGTAAACTATGCAAGCTTAACTGTATTAAGCTTAACTCCAGGTCCCATAGTTGCTGAAAGTGTTACGCTCTTTAAGTAAGTTCCCTTTACTGCAGCAGGCTTAGCCTTATTGATTGCGCTCATAAGTGCATCAAAGTTCTGCTTTAACTGCTCCTCTGTAAATGAAGCTTTTCCAACTGGTACATGGATAATGTTATTCTTATCAAGTCTGTACTCAATCTTACCTGCTTTAATATCATTAACAGCCTTTGTAACATCCATTGTTACAGTTCCTGCTTTAGGGTTTGGCATTAAGCCCTTTGGTCCAAGTACACGTCCGAGACGACCAACAACACCCATCATATCAGGTGTAGCAACAACAACATCGAATTCGAACCATCCTTCGTTCTGGATCTTAGGAATAAGATCCTCTGCTCCAACATAATCAGCTCCTGCAGCTGCAGCTTCATCAGCCTTAGGTCCCTTTGCAAATACAAGAACCCTAACTGTCTTACCTGTTCCGTTAGGTAATACTACAGCACCACGAACCTGCTGGTCAGCATGACGTCCGTCAACTCCAAGTCTAATATGTGCTTCAACTGTCTCATCAAATTTTGCAACGGCTGTTTTCTTAACTAAGCTAATAGCCTCTTCTGTATCATATACCTTTGCTCTGTCAATAAGCTTTGCAGATTCTGTATATTTCTTGCCTCTTTTCATTCTATTAACCTCCTGGTGGTGTTATCGGGGAGAACCCTCCCACAACTGTTTCATTGGACTGTCTTTTTTTATGCTAAAAAATAATTGTTATTAATCTACTACTTCAATTCCCATACTTCTTGCTGTTCCAGCGATCATGCTCATAGCAGTATCGATATTTGCAGCATTTAAGTCTGGCATCTTAAGCTCGGCAATCTTACGAACGTCTTCTTTAGTAACCTTACCAACCTTAATCTTGTTAGGTGTTCCTGAACCTGACTGAATCTTTGCAGCTTTCTTTAAAAGAACTGCAGCAGGTGGAGTCTTTGTGATGAAGCTAAAACTTCTATCCTGATATACAGTGATAACTACAGGAATAATCATTCCTTCCTGTCCTGCTGTTCTAGCATTAAACTCCTTTGTAAACTGAACAATGTTAACTCCGTGCTGACCAAGTGCTGGACCAACGGGTGGAGCAGGTGTAGCCTTTGCAGCAGGAATCTGTAATTTAATATAACCTGTAACTTTCTTTGCCATTATAGCGTACCTCCTAATTTATATGGTTCCTGATAAAATCTTAATTTACAGTTTTTTAATTTCAGCAAATCCAATCTCGACCGGTGTCTCTCTTCCAAACATATCAACATTAATTGTGACTGTCTGCTTGGCAGGATTAATCTGTCTTACAACAGCCGTCATGTCTTCCCATGCTCCGGAAATAACTTCTATGCTGTCACCAACCTCAACATCAATCTGAATCTTGGCCGGTCCACCGATACCCATGCTCTTAAGCTCCTCCGGTGAAAGAGGAACCGGCTTAGAACCAGGTCCGACAAATCCTGTAACGCCTCTTGTGTTACGTACAACATACCAAGTATCTTCGTTAAGCTCCATGTGAAGAAAAACATATCCCGGAAAGAGCTTTCTGAGAACTCTTTTCTTAGCGCCGTTCTTAACTTCAACGACTTCCTCTACCGGAACAGATACCTCTATAATCTGTTCCTCCAGATTACGATTCTCTATTGACTTTTCAATATTCGCCTTTACTTTGTTCTCATATCCTGAATAAGTATGAACAACGTACCATCCAATCTCTGACATAATATCTCCTCGTTTCCGCGTTATGATATCTTAAGAACCTTCTGTATTACAGTAATGACGCCCATATCCAATAAGCCAACAAATGTCGCCAGGACTGCTGTTATGACGATTACTGCAACGGATTGTTTTGCAACTGTTTCTCTGTTAGGCCAGATTATCTTTGCAAACTCAGCCTTAACATTAGAGAAAAAACTTTTCTTTTCAGTGCTCTTTGCACTCTTAGTATCTCCCATAGCTCAACATCCTTTCGTCATAATTATTTTGTTTCTTTATGCATTGTGTGCGCCTTGCAGAACTTACAATACTTCTTAGTTTCCATTCTGTCCGGATGAGCTTTCTTCTCTTTTGTTGTATTGTAGTTACGACGCTTGCACTCTGTACATGCTAATGTAATCTTTACTCGCACAGTTTCCACCTCCGTTTAATAATGTGTTATAATGTGCCTATTTTTAGGCATAAAAAAAAGACGTACCATCGCTCATACACTATATCACAGGAAATGAAATCCGTCAACACAAAGTTAATTCGCAGATAATTTATTAAATTTTCTGTCATTTTTCCTTGACTTTCTCCCCAGATGATGATATATTACAGTTAGGATATTATCGTTTATCACAAGGAGGTGATTTTCATGATTGATACTTACAACTATCTCTCCACGACCTCTTACAACAGGCCGGCTTCTAAATCAGAGACTTCCCACAATAAAAAAGAACTCAAGAATTTATATAATAATATAGTAAAGATGAATCGTGAATCTCCTCTTTATATGTTTGACCTGTCCGACGACACACAACAGTTTGCCGTTGACATCAAAGAGAGTGCTTATTCCCTTATGGATGTTCTTGATCAGTTTGGCAAAGGAAAGGATGCTTTTGATAAAACCGGATTTTCTTCTTCAGATGAAAATACAATATCTGTTGTTGTAAATGATAAACACGCCGCTGCTAATCTTGATGATTTTGTAATCCGCGTTGATTCACTTGCAACCGGTCAGACCAACGAAGGCCGTCATGTATATTCAGACAGTGCCGGTCTTACACCGGGTATATACAGCTTTAATGTATCAGTATTTGATGAAGATTACTCTTTCCAGTTCCCTGTATCCACAGGCATGAGCAATTATGCGATACAGGATGCCCTTTCGGATTTCATTAATTCCACACACATAGGACTTAATGCTTCCGTAAAAGCTGACGCCGCAGAGAATAAATCCTATATGGTTATAGAAAGTGATTTTACAGGAACACCTTCCGAAGGAGAGGCATCATTTACGATACAGGATTCATCAATGATTAACGGAAGAGGAATCGCAGAGTATTTTGGTTTAAATAATGTATCTGATTATCCGTCCAATTCTCATTTTAATCTGGACGGAACAGCCCGAACACTACACGGCAACACATTTACTTATAACAATGCAATTACCGTTAACCTTAACAGCGTAAATGATACACCTGTTGTTATATCAAAGACAGCCGATCCAAAGGAGATTATCAAATCACTTAATCACCTTGCCGAATCTTACAATTCGCTTATAGACACTGCCAACTCGCAGGGAACAGGTGAGAGTGAGAACAGCAAGCTTATAAGCTCGATACGTCAGGGATACATAAGATTTGAAAATGACCTCGAGGCATGCGGCATATCATTTGACAGTTCCGGTAAGATGCAGTTTGATGAATCGCTTATAACCCAGGCAGCATACGACGGCGACCTAGAAAACCTTTTAACCGACAATAACGGTATAATAGGAAGTCTCAAAAGCAAAGCAGGCAGCATAAGTATTAACCCGATGGAATTTGTTAAAAAGACCATTGTAACCTACCCGAACACAAAGGTTACGCCGCCTGCAAACCCATATATAACATCCATATACAGTGGAATGCTTTTTAACTATTACTGCTAAAAAGACGGAGATAACATCTTAATGTTTATCATCCGTCTTTTCTACTTTCAAATCATTTTTCTTTTCGGCGCTTTTCTTCATATATGTACTTGGAGAAACGCCTATATACTTTTTAAATGCTCTGCTGAAATAGTTTGCATTTATGAATCCCATCTTATATCCTACTTCACTTATGTTCATTTCCTTCTTATCCAAAAGCTCTTTTGCTTTTTCAATCTTGAACATATTAACCCATTCTACAAAATTATAACCGGTCTCATCTTTGAAAATTTTGCTTAAATACTGCGGACTTATTCCGATATGTTCCGCAGCATCGCTTAAAGATACCGCCTCCGTGTAATTATCTTTAATGTACTGTTTGGCCATCTGGACCGGTTTTGAAGATTTATCTTCCTCAATGTCACCGGCTGATTTTATCAAATGATACAGTCTGTTAATTGCCCATGAATCAACGTCATCATCAGACATTTTTTCAATACTGCCACACATGTCCATGACGTTCATAAAATCAAACTCACTTGGTCCCATGTTGTTGACGCACTGATTCAGGTAAACCATTATTTCTATAATCTTATTTTTCCTTGTTGCAGGATTAATACCTTCAAGCTTCCTTAATATTTTACCAAAGGAAGTAAGTGCTTCGTCCGGATTGCTTTTTATTTTTTCGGACGTCTCCCTGACAAGCTGGTTAAACTCCTTATAATCGAGTAACTTATCATTAGGTGAAACATCGCCAAACAAAACAACATCATTGTTATCATCACGATATCTTAACGCCTTGATGGCTTCAGCATAGGAAAGGTAAATGTTTTCGATTTTATAAACATCTCCAATTCCCGCAAAGACTCTGCAGTGCACTGCCTTCTCAAGTTCCTTCTTAACATTCTGAGCAAGCTCTCTCATTCTGCGGTTCGTCTCACTCTTACCGGAAAACTGACCTGATACTATAATCATTATCCTGTTAAGAACGTATGGGCCAAGTAAATATTTTTCTCCACTGCGTCCCATAACACCTTCTAAGGTTCTTATAATTAGCGGATGCTTACCGGGCGCATCCGTTTCAAGTGTTTTTTCAAACTCGATATTAATGATAAATGCTTTAATATCAAAATCAAACGCCTGACGATATACATTAACAACCCTGCTGTCCATCTTGCCATGAAAAAGAATGGCATATACTATGCTGTTTTTTGCAAGCTTCTCCAATATGGAATTTCTTATTTCATCATTTTTCCTGATTTCATCAGACCCTTTTTCCTCAATTATTCGCTTTCTTAACCTACTTACCGTTCTGTCCACAGTATCGTAAGAAGCATTAAGAAGCAGGTAATCATCCGCTCCTTGTGAAAATGCCTGTCTGACCATGTCGTAACTGTCCATGCTGCTTATGATTACAACCTTTGCATTCGGATACATCTTCTTAATCTGTAGCATGGCATAGATTCCTCCGCCACCAGGAAGATCAATATCAAGAAATGCAAGATCCGTATTATATGTGTCAGCCTTACTTAGAACTTCCGCCACACTTTGTTCCACATATTCGATTTTGTAATGATAGCTGCTGTTTTTCATGATATCTTTTATCATGTCAACCATACCGCGGTTTGCAACCGCAATCATTGTTCTTATAACCACCCGGACACTCCTTTAAATTCCCGTTATTACCTTTGTCGGACATTTTGTTGCGCAAAGACCGCATCGGGTACATTTTTCATAATCTATCACCGCTACGTTATCAACAACATTCACTGCTTTTTGAGGACAGTTACGCTCGCACATTCCGCATGCGATACATCCTGCCGTACACACAGCTCTAACATCCTTACCCTTGTCCTTTGATGCACATCTGACTTTGCAGTCAGCATCGTACGGCACAAGCTCAATGAGATTCTTTGGGCACGCCTTCACACACTTGCCGCATGAAACGCATTTTTCCTTGTCAACAACAGCAATACCGTCTTTTATGGACAATGCCCCGAATTCACATACGCTGACACATGAACCGTAACCAAGGCATCCATAGATGCAGGATTTGTCTCCGCCACCGGGAAGAACTGTTGCCATACGACAATCATTAATACCTGAATAATTATAATCTTTACCGGCCTTCTCACAGTTGCCTGCACATTTTACAAATGCAACTTTTTTCTCAACTCCTGACGCATCCACACCCATTATCTCACCGACTTTAGCAGCTACCGCAGCTCCGCCCACAGGACATCCGCTAATCTCGGCTTCGCCTTTTACAATTGCAGCGGCAAGACCGTCGCAACCGGCATATCCGCATCCGCCGCAATTATTGCCGGGAAGTGCAGCCCTGACCTTTTCTTCTTTCTCGTCAACTTCAACATAGAATTTCTGTCCTGCGATTCCAAGCAGTACTCCGATTATTAGGCCTACTGCCGCAACCACAACAGTCGCAATCAAAATCATCTGAAAATTCATTGTAATCACCATTCCTAAATAATACCCGAAAAGCCAATAAACGCAATTGCCATAAGTCCTGCTGTTATAAGGACTATAGGTGTTCCCTTAAATGACTGTGGGATATCGTTGTATTCGATTCGTTCTCTAATTCCTGCCATTATGACGATGGCAATGGTAAATCCAAGTGCGGTCGCAAAACCGTTAGCCACACTTTTAATTATTCCTATTGCAACAGAACCTTTATCAAGGTAACCGTTCTGTACGTTAAGCAGGGCAACTCCAAGCACCGCGCAGTTAGTTGTTATAAGTGGAAGATATACTCCAAGCGACTTGTAAAGCGCCGGTGAATATTTCTTTAATATCATCTCCACAAGCTGCACAAGAGCTGCTATAACCAGTATGAACACAATAGTGTTAAGATACGTCAGATCCAACGGTTTTAGGATAAATGCGTAAAGTGCCGATGTAATAAGCGATGAAAGCGTAATAACAAATATTACTGCCGCGCCCATTCCTGCCGCCGTTGATGTCTTCTTTGAAACTCCAAGGAAAGGACAGATTCCAAGAAACTGGCTTAACACAACATTATTAACAAGTGCCGAACCTATAAGTATTACAAGTAAAGTCTTCATGTCTGTTACTCTCCTTTCTCTTCATTTACTGATTCTTTTTTATCATAACCGCAATCACTGATTTTACATGACGCGCAATTTCCTGAACATTCTGCATCAGATGTATTGCTTGCGCCTTTAAGCTTAAGTCTGTTCTGCACTGCCGTAAGTCCTGCAAGTACAAAGAATGCTCCAGGGGCCATTACAAATATTGAAATCGGCTCAAATGCTTTTGGCATAATATCCACGCCAAATACTTTTCCCGCTCCAAGGAGCTCTCTGAAAATTCCTATAAGGGTAAGGCCGATTGTAAATCCTATTCCCATTCCGATACCGTCAAATACAGAAGAGACAACATCGTTCTTTGACGCATATGCCTCTGCTCTTCCAAGAATTATACAGTTAACAACGATAAGCGGAATATATATTCCAAGCGACTTATTAAGCGCCGGAAGATAAGCCTGCAGCATAAACTGCACTATCGTTACAAGCGATGCAACAATTACTATATACGCCGGCATTCTTACTTTATCCGGTATGATCTTTCTAAGAAGTGAAATAATTGCATTGGACAAAACAAGTACTGCCGTTGTGGTAAGTCCCATTCCAAGCCCGTTACCCGCACTGGCCGTCACGGCAAGTGTCGGACACATACCAAGCATCATCACAAACGTTGGATTTTCCGTAATAATTCCGTTCTTTAATCTTTCCACACATTTATTCATGACAACACCTCCGATGCATCAATATTCATAACACGCTCTCTGACAAACATCAGTCCGGCATCTACCGCACCAGTTACTGCCTTTGTTGTTATGGTTGCACTTGTTATGGCGTCAACTTCATTGTCGCTTTTGCTTCCGGTTTTGGTATGAACAAAGCCATCGACATTCTTTCCTGCAAACTGTTCCTTAAAATCTCCGGTAGCATTCATTCCAAGTCCCGGTGTCTCCGAAATATCAAGTATCGAAACACCCTTTACCGTACACTCCATATCCACGCCAAGTGCAAGCTTTATATCTCCGCCGTATCCGTTCGGAGTGGTGACTGTCACGATGTAACCTTGAATTTCATCCGTCGAATCCTTCGCTTTAACCTCTACGAGTTCATTTACTTCCAATCCGTCAAAGCTGTAGGTTATGTCATTATAAGAGTAGCTTTTATTCTTAAAATATTTTGCCGAATCAGCCACTTCATCATCATAATCCGCTGCCTCCTCAAAAGAGTAATCTCCTTTAAAGATTTTTCCGTAGGCTTCCTGCTTTGTATCATCAGCAGCCTTCTGTCTTCCCTTCGCGGTAAGCTCGTATACGAATCCTAAAAGGAATCCGGCAACGAGTGTAATAATACACAATATAATTGCATCTTTAACTATTGTATTTTCTTTTTTCTTACTCATTTTACCAACTCCCTTCCGAATGGCTTAGGAATGGTATATTTCTCGATTACAGGCACAAGCATATTACCAAATATTATTGCAAATGATACTCCTTCTGCCGAATTACCAAACACTCTGAAAATACCTGTAACCACTCCGAGAATTATTCCAAATACAATCTTTCCCGACGGTGTTACCGGGCTTGTAACATAGTCTGTTGCCATGAAAAATGCTCCGAGTAAAAGTCCGCCACCAAAGAGATTGCCAAGAAGATAATTAACATTTACGCCATCACCTTTAATGAGGTTTACAATCACCAAAAATACGAGAAAGCTTCCGATGTAAGCCGCTGGAATTCTTATTGAGATAACTCTTCTTACAAGAAGATATACACCACCGGCAATAATTGCAGCTGCCGATACTTCACCTATTGTTCCTGCATGTGTTCCAAGGAACATGTTCATAACATGGGCAGTCTGTCCGGCTTTAACCTGCGCAAGCGGGGTTGCACCTGACACACCGTCAACCATTGCATAGCCGTTAGAAGACATTCCGTACATAAGCTTTGCACCTACGCCGTCCTTTGCAGCTATACCAAAATCAGTCATTATTTTTCCAAATGATATAAGAAGAAAACATCTTGCGGCAAGTGCCGGATTCATGAAGTTTTGTCCTATACCTCCAAATAACATCTTAACTACAAGAATCGCAAACACGCCACCAAGAACAGGAATCCATAACGGCACTGTTGATGGCAGGTTAAATGCAAGCAGCAGACCGGTGACAAGCGCCGAGCAGTCATGAGTCGTTAATGGTTTGTGCATCGCCTTTTCATAAAAATACTCTGTAAGAACACATGTCACTACTGACACAAGCATTATAAGCAGTGCATTTATTCCAAAGTTATATATTCCAAACAGCCCCGCCGGTATGAGTGCAATAACCACATCCAGCATGATACTGCTTGTTGTCTCTTCTCCTCTTATATGCGGAGAGGAAGATATGTTTAACAGTTTCTTATCCACTATTGTCACCTCTATTTCTTACGTCTTTTTGCCATGATACTTCTTCTTGTCTGACGAAATGCCTGGGTCATCGGTCTTTTTGCCGGGCACACATAAGTACAGCATCCGCATTCATAGCATTCCATTCCGTTAATCTTCTCAAATGCTTCCTCGTCAAAATGCGTTGAGTATTCGTACATCTTAACAGGCACAAGTCCCGACGGACATGCAGTCACGCATTTACCGCATCTTATGCATGCGCTGGGTTCAAGGCCTGCAACCTCATCTTTTGAAAGGGCAAGCAGCGCCGAAGAATTCTTTGTAACAGGGATGTCTATATCATATATGGCATTACCCATCATCGGCCCTCCGGATATAAGCTTTGCAGGTTCTTTTTTAAATCCGCCTGCCGACTCTATAAGAAGAGAATACGGCACTCCGGTTCTTACTTCAAAATTTCTTGGATCGCATATTGCATCTCCGGTAACGGTTATGATTCTTCTTATAAGCGGTGTGCTCTCACACACTGCATTATGGATTGAAACTACAGTATCAACGTTATCAACGATACAGCCTGCGTCAGCCGGCAGCATCGATGCATTGATCTTTCTTCCCGTAACAGCATAAATGAGCTGGCGTTCCGCACCCTGCGGATACTTTGTCTTTAAAGATACAACCTCAATGTTTTTCTCATTTTCAACCATTTTTGCAAGAATTCTTATGCAGTCAGGCTTGTTATCTTCCACACCGATAAATCCTTTTGCCGAAGGGAACATACTGAGCATCACCTTAAGACCGCTGATAAGCTTTTGAGGTGCTTCTTTCATCACTCTGTAATCGGACGTCAGGTACGGCTCGCACTCTGCTCCGTTCACTATAATGGTATCTATCTTTTCAGGATCCTTTGGAGCGAGCTTTACATGGGTCGGAAAACCTGCTCCTCCCATTCCGACAATTCCGGCTTCCTTGACAATGTCTCTTATCTCATCCGCCGTAAGCTTTGTATAATCTCTGGCATTTCCAAAGCCCTTAACCGTCTCGTATCTTTTGTCATTCTCAACAACTATCGACATCACCTTTGAACCAGACACTGTAAGTCTTCCTTCTATCGCCTTAACTTTTCCCGATACCGAACTTACAACGTTAGCAGACACAAAACCTGTTGCCTGTGCAATAATTTGTCCAACAAGTACACTGTCACCAACCGCTACAATCGGAGTTGCAGGTGCACCGATATGCTGTGACACCGGAAATACAAGTTCATTTCCAGCTTCAAGCAGTGTAATAGGTTTACTCTTTGACAATGCTTTTCCGTCATCAGGATGGATTCCACCCTTAAAGGTTCCTATCATCATTTCTATGCTTATCCTCCATCTAAATATCAAGTTCTCATTTAACAAACAACGCCTGTAATGTCAGCACTGACATCACAGGCGCTCAAGGTAATTTTAATACATTGATGGAAGTTTCTCAACTAGATTTTATATGCGGTGTGCGTATTTTTCCTTTGTTGCCATTCCTCCCCTTATATGCCGTTGGGCTTTGTTGACATCGAGTATTTTCCTGACACTCCTTGCAAGGGAAGGGTTAATCATCAAAAGTCTTTCACTCACATCCTTGTGCACAGTGGATTTGCTGACGCCAAAAGCCTTTGCCGTCTGTCGTACAGTCGCATTTGATTCAAGTATGTAGTTAGCTATATGAACTGCTCTCTGCTCAATATAATCCCTCAATAAAATACCCCTTGAAGCTTTTTTACAATGTATGAAAAAAAACCAAGGGGTATGACTAAATATTTATTGTTGTCCGCGTGCTTCAATTCTTTTGCAAATCTTTGCAAAAAACTCATCATAATGAATACGCTTTTTGATAAATTCGAGAACAATCGAAACCCCAAGGGATGTTAACAACAATACCAGAATTATTAACGCAAAATGTCCGAAGCTGTATGTAAAGTCCCTGTAATAATAAAGTCTTATAAAGGTGTGCACCATAAATATATTCATTGAGTGTTTACCAAGGAACATTAAAACCTCTTTCACTTTCGGAATTGGGTTTATAAATTCACAACAAAATGCAATAACTATCGCAGGTACCACAACCCATTTTATCTCAGCATATGTATTGCCGGCCAGACTTATATATAATTTATACGACAATACCACAAGCAAAAATTCCACAACAAATTTTATTATTTTATTCTTACCGGTATTATACATACCAAACCATCTGTTAAGCAAATCATACTTAGCAACACACATTCCAAACACAAAAGCCGGCATAAACTGCATTACCTCTGTTGATCCGGAATATTTAACAAGAAACATTCTTGGCAAAGCACATACAACAAAAAATACTACAGGAAGATATTCTTCTGCCTTCATAAAAAATGGTACCATAATCACAAATACAAGTGCCGCACTCATGTACCACCAGGTATTGTTAAGTGTATGTGTTCCTAAAAGTTTTGAAAGCCCGAGAAAATTAATTACCATATCGGTAATTGCTTTATATACATTTTGCTTCTCAAAAAATTTTTCATTAACCGAATCAAAACCTATCTGTCCCCATATGGCCGATATAATCCAGATAATATAAAAACCAGACATAGTCTTAAGTGCTCTTGAAGCAGTCCATGCCCCCGGCGAAGTTTTCTTCTTCTTGTAATTCAGATACAAACCGTATCCCGAAATAAACGCAAAAACAGGTACACATATCTTCATAAAAACACTAATACTTATAATACGTTGTGCATCTAACGGCTCAAATGATACTTTAAAACCTTCATATCTTGATTTACTTAAAAAACTGTGATGCATCAGCATCATAAGTATGGCTATTCCTTTTAATGCAAGAGAATTACTCTTGTCAAAACTAATCTTTTTTACATTTTCCTTATTATTGTCTGTTGTCTTCATTTTTTCTCCATCCTATTATCTTATTTTCCCAAAAAGTTTTCCGGGCATTATCAAATTATCAATGCAATTGTATATACGCTCACTGTTTTTATTATCCCTTAATGGTAACAGATAATCACGCATCGCCACATACTGCTGCTTCTCGTTAAATCCGTTATCAACATAGTATTTTATTGCAGCTATTAAATCCTGCTGTTTATATACTACATCTCCAAACAGATCCTTGTCATAATCCATATAGCTTCCCTGTCGCTCTTCGTAGGTCTGCCTGTCAAACGGATAAAACACAACCGGCTTTTCCTGATAGTACACATCCCATGCCACCGAAGAATAATCCGTGATCAGCATATGTGCGCTCATAAGCAATTTGTTAAGAGGAGTCTCCCCAAACGGTATAAGATGAATCCTGTCACAACCTGCACTAAAGCTTTCCATATGTTCTCTGAATTTTGGATGAATATAAAAGTTCAAAGTTATATCATTTTCCTCAAGCAGTCTTTGAAGGCTGTCATCTTCAAGCAGCTGTCTGTATCTTTTGTAATACTCACTGTTTTCAAACTGTTTTCTGTCACTGTCTTCAAGCCAGCTTCTCCACGTCGGCATAAGAAGAATTTCTTTGTTATCACCCGTTGCCGTGCTCTTTAGCACATCCCATCTTGCAAGTCCGGTCACGATTATATCATCGCTGTCGTACTCAAAGTAATCCTCAATAATCTTCTTTTCGAATTCCGACGACACAACAAAGCGCGCCATCTTATTGCCGCCTTTTTTATGAAATGTTCTGTGGCACTGCTTAAATCCCATCACTCCGTGCTGCAGAAAGATTATATGCTTTCTTGCCTGATAAAGCACCTTGTAGACACTGTTTGGCGAATCCCATATATAAAAATGTCTTATCGCATCTGTTGATATAAGATACTGTGCCGCCTGAAGATATATCATGTATTTAAACGACATAAACTGTATGACATTTTCGTCATATTCCTTTACAGCCTGATAATCAGGGCACTCTTTATCTATTACGTACAGAATCTTTTTTCTCTTTTCTTTCGGCGCATTTTCCATGCAGTAACGAAAAAAATACAACCCGTTATCCTGCGCCATGACACAGAACTTCTCGCACACAAGCCATAACTTTTTACTGTCCCAGTAAGGCTTTAATATAAAATAGCAAAACAGTGCAATCATTTCTTTAAAGATAAAACGGTAACTGTCATATTTTCTATCATATTTTCTGTGCTGTATCGTAAACTGTCTTGCACCGTTAACGAAAGGATAAATAATTGTATCTTCCTTAGTCTTTGTCCACCTTGGAAATAGTATAAATTTGATTTTCATCCAGGTTCCAAGTCCTCCAAGAATCGCATCGTACACCTCGCCCGGTTGCTTCTTGTCTTCGCATACACATACAACATCCCAAAAACCGATGTCAAGTCCAAGACCGTTGACATCAAGAACCGCCTCACATTTTCCGGAACTTACATTTTCCGCGTTCCTTAAAGCAAACTCAAATTCATTTATATGATTACAATCAGCATCGCTGTTTCTTTTCTTAAGCTTAACGCTGTTAATGTGCACTTTCCCGGTGTCATATTCGAATGCTATATTTATGATTCCCTTTTTTAACGAGAATTTTTTTGTCTTAACTTTTATCTGCCTTGGAGCTTCCTTAATGTCCTGCATTCTATATCTCCTTAATTGCCTCATAATTTCTTCTGCAATTATTGTCATCCCACAAGTCAAAGTATTCTTCGTGTCTTTTCAGGTACTTTTCATCATTTTCAAAGCCGTTCTTATGAGCCTTGATGACCTCTTGTCTTACTTCATCCGCAGTTACCACAACAGGTCCAAACCCATCTTTTTTAAAGTCAAAATATCCTTGCTGATGATGGCTTGCTCTGAACTTTTCATTATCAAACTGATAGTAGATAAGCGGCTTTTTCATATAAGCAAAATCCATCGCAACACTCGAAAAATCCGTCACCAGAATTGCACACTCTTTAAGCAGGGTGGCAACGTCATACTCCGGCCACGCCGCAAGCGTGATACACGAATCTTCTATATCAAAATACTCTATGAAATTATGCATCTCCCTGTGTGGGAAGAAAATGATTTCAAGATTGTTTTCTTTCACATAGTCGATAAGCTTTTTATCGGAAATAACACTGTTCCATCCTTTGTAATACTCGGTATCCTTAAAGAGCTGACCGCTGTTTTCTCCCGCGATTTCATTTCTTATATACATTCGCCATGTAGGCATAATGAGTATCTTATTCTTCTTTACCTGTGTTCCTCCGGCAGTGTTTATATCATGAAGATTATCAAACCTGCACAGCCCAAGCTCCTTAACGTAACCGTCCGGATAATGATAGTTATCATTTACATATTTCCATTCATCATACGTGCTTGTCACAAACATTCTCATTTTTGTGTGTTCATAGTAAAGGAAACTTAAATCTGCCGTTATGATTCCGTGTTGAAGAAATATTCTTGTATTCTTAATTATTCCGTACACCTCAAGCACATAGCAGATTGCAGCGTTTGGCTTGCCAAGCTTTTGCGAACTGATGTTATACTTTGCGCTCAGATAGTACACCCAGTGCTTAAAGCTTCCGTAATCTATAACTTCTCCAAGACAACTTACACGCTCATAGTCCGGTGATTTTTTTGATATTGCAAACACGGCATCTTCATCCGTATGCTCTTTTAAATACTTAAAAAGCCAGTATGCATTGTCTCTGCATTCCACCTGATTGTCGCACAATAACCACAGGTTCTTTCTTTGCCTTTTATAAAAAAAGGCAACAAAAAAAGCACCTATGAATTTAAATATATGAAGAAGGTCCCCTATGCGGACCCTTTTTAGTTTTTCCAAAAACGACTGTTCCATGTGACCAACCATCCCTTTACGAAGTATCAGCCATAATACTTTTTCAAACCGTTAAATATATAATGCATCGTGTAATACAGCGCTTTAATTCGTCCGATTCCAATCAGGCGGTATACTCCGTAATGCATCTTCATGGACTTAAACTTATTGCGGGATTTACCGCCTTCACTAAGCCTCGTTTTAAGAAGCGGCTTATCTATGCCGACAGCATAGCCTCCGTCCTTTAATATCTCAAGCCAGCATATATAATCTTCATGCAGTTCATCGTTATGCATCGGATATTTTCTGGCCAACTCCGCCTTCATCACAACAGAGCCGCACGCGATGCTGTTTGTTTTAAGAAGCATGTCATATGTTATCTTTTCGGATACATGCACAATTCTGCCGGTAGTGCATCCATCTGCCTGCATAAGCTCCCTTGCACTGCAGCAAAGCAGAGCCTGCCCATCATTTTCAAGGCATGCAATCTGTTGTGCAAGTTTGCCATCATCCCACCAGTCATCAGCATCAAGGAATGCAATATATTCTCCCTTAGCAAGCTCTACAGCTTTATTTCTCGAGCCCGCAACTCCAAGGCGTACTTCATTTACAACATGTTTTATTGTTATATTGCCATTCACCTTGTTGGCATATTCTTTAGCAGCCTTAATAATTTCATCGGTCTCATCATCTGATTTATCGTCTACAACTATTACCTCGATATTACCTTCATATGACTGACCCGCCACCGACCTGATTGCATCCGAAATATATTCTCCTGCATTATACGCAGGAATTACCACCGTAACAGAATAATTATCTTCCATGTCATTCTCCATTTCCATGCCGTTACTGTCTGCGGTACTTATTTATCAATCATCTCTTTATACTGTTTTGAAACCTCTTCAATTCCACCTATATTTACAAGCGTTCCATGTTCAAGAATCATTGCCTTGTTACATATTCTTTGTACCTGTTCCAAAGAATGAGATACAAACAGAACCGTTGTTCCGTTATCCATAAGACTCATAATCTTTTTCTCACTCTTTTTTCTGAACTTTGCATCTCCTACAGACAATACCTCATCAAGAATAAGTATATCCGGATTAGTAGCAGTAGCAATTGAAAATCCAAGCTTAGACTTCATACCTGAAGAATAATTTCCCAAAGGAACATCTATAAATTTACCAAGTTCAGAGAATTCCCATATCTCATCAAACTTAGAATCAATGTACTTTTTGCTGTATCCAAGAACCGCACCGTAAAGGTATATATTTTCCCTTCCCGTGTACTGTCTGTCAAAACCGGCACCAAGTTCAAGAAGAGGAACAACCCTTCCCTTTCTTGTTACTGTTCCTTCTGTAGGTTTAAATACGCCTGCTATTACTTTAAGAAGTGTACTTTTACCCGCACCATTAAGTCCCAGAATTCCAAGTCTTTCGCCTCGTTCCAAAGTAAATGATATATCTTTAAGAGCCCAGAACTCATCGTATTTTATTTCTCTTTTAAGTGATTTAATGAAGTAATCCTTAAGACTGTCAACCTTTTCGCTTCCAAGATTGAACTTCATTCCTACATTATCCACTATCAATGTCTGCTTGCCCATATGCGACCTCGCTTTAACTAACTAATTATTATATGTGAAGTATAAAATCATTCTGTTTTTTGTAGAACACAAATGTTCCAACCACAATAGAAACCACTGAAAAACCTGCTGCAAATATAATATTACGCAGTTCATTAGATAATCCTGTTCCAAGTATGCATGCCCTGAATACAGATATTACACAATACAATGGATTATAGTTAAGCAAAAATGCATAACCGCTTTTTAGCAATCTCTCAGGATAATAAAATATCGCCGCCGTATACATTATAAACATGAGCGAAACATCCCACAAGTATTCCATGTCTCTGAAAAATACCGCTATTGTTGCAAGTATAATTCCAACTCCAAAAGTAAGGAGAATTATAAGAATAAGCGGAATAAATAAATAAAACCATCTGTATGTGAAACTTACCTGACAATATATTGTAAGCGGAACAAGTATAATTAATGACAACGCAAATATAACGAAGTTAAATAATATACTCGACATCGGATACAAATACTTTGGCACATACACTTTCTTAATCATTGCAGCATTACTTCTTATAGATCTTGTCGCACTCTTAGTACCCGCAGAAAAAAACGTGTACATAAGTCGTCCGCACAGAATATAAAGCGGATATGATTTAGTAGTATTACCAAACAGTGTTCCAAATACAACCGTCAGTATAATAGTTGTGAGAAGCGGTTCAAGCAATGACCAGAATATTCCAAGATATGATCTTCTGTATTTAAGCTTTACACCTTTTTTCACAAGTTCCCACAAGAGATATTTTCTTCTGTAAAACGTCTTTAAATGTTCCATATTTACCTCATTTTATGCATCTCACATATTATTTACAACGAAATTAATCCGCAACATTATATCACAGTTAGTTTGTATCGTCAATTATGTGAAACGGGGACGGTTGTGAAACGGGGGACGGTTCTTCGTTCCAAAGATGGAACGAAGAACCGTCCCCCGTTTCACAACCGCCCCCCGTTTCACTGTTTCTTTTCAAATTCTAAAATCTTATTCTGCTTTCTTAGCTTCTAAAGCCTTTCCGCTCTTTTGAACAAAGAATAATGAAAGAAGAAGTGCAATTATATAAAGTGCGATTGTTGCGTAAAGCACATTCTGATAACCCTGTGGGTTAAGTAAAATCTCTTTACCTGTCGCTTTATCTATACCATGGCTTTCAAACTTACCTGTGTGGTTAACGATAAATGTTGCCATCTGGTTACCTGTAAGTCCTGCAAACGCCCATGCAGAAAGTGTAATTCCGTGAATTGCACTGATGCTTCCCATTCCGTAGTGGTCTGAAAGAAGTGTAGGTACGTTAGAGAAACCACCGCCGTATCCTGCATTTACAATGAAGATGAGTGCAAGAACAAGAATTACTAAAGCAGTGCTTTCGTCACCCTTCTTAATACCTGATGTAACCATAACAAGTGCTGTACTTGTTATAGAGAGTATAAAGATAAGTTTGTAGATTGTATTTCTGTCCTTAAGCTTATCAGCCCATGCAGAGAATCCAAGACGTCCACCTGCATTAAAGATTGCTGATATAGAAGAAATAGTTCCTGCAGCTGCTGCAAGTCCGATACACTTAACAATTGCTTTCTCCTGTGAGATAAGTGCAAGACCGCATGTGATGTTGATATAGAACATTACCCAGATACCAATATAGTTAGTAATCTTCTTAGTCTTGATTGTCTCAATGATACCAGGCTTCTTATCACCTGCAGCAGGCTCATGCCATCCCTCAGGCTTCTTTAAAAGAAGGTGTCCAACAAACATCATTACAAAATATACACATGCGAGAATCCAGAACATCTTATAGATTCCGCCGTCAATCTTTAAAAGCTTAGTCATAATTGGGCTTGCGATAGCTTTAGCAGCACCGAAACCTGCAACTGCAAGTCCTGTAGCAAGACCCTTCTTATCCTGGAACCAAAGCATAAGTGTCTTAACCGGTGAAAGGTATCCTGTTCCAAGTCCGACACCCATGATAAATCCATAGCTTAAATATATTCCAATAAGAGCAAGCTTACTTCCGTGGTGATTACCACCATACCAGATAAAGAATCCTGTAAGTGCCATACCTGATGCAAAACATATTGTTGCTATAAGAGAAGACTTATGAATATCTCTCTCAACAACATTTCCTAAAAATGCAGCTGACATTCCCAAGAAGAATATTGCAAAACTGAATGCCCACTCAACTGCACTCTTTGAAAATCCTATATGATCAGATATTTCCTGACTGAAAACTGACCAACAATAAACTGTACCAATACTGCAGTGCAGCAACAATGCCGGTATAGCTGCACGTATCCATTTATTTGTGCGCCATCCGCCGCTCTTTTGTCCTTCCATTTTTAAATCCTCCTAAAATGAATTGGGCGATTTTACCCATCAAACTTTATAAGTATAAAATAATTATTGATTTTTTTCAACCTGAATTAAAAAAATAACTGAAATAATCTATGCCTCTATTATCTCTCCGGCATACATTCCCGACTGGGTAAGCGCATCAATCAGGTCATAAATATTTATTCCATCCTCATTTTCGTATGTTGTACACATGCCCGGATTTTCCTCCGTAAAAGTATCCTGTGCCACAACAAGTTCCTTCTTCTTGTCGCATCCCCATTTCCTTAATATATCTTCAATCTTTAATGTATCATCCGAGAAAAATGTTACTACATTATATTTCTGGACAAACATCTCATCTCCGGTTTTATGCGATGCAATTACAAACTTGGACATTCCATCATTTACAAGCACCTCCATAAAAGTATCAATTATAAGGCGCATGTCCTCGCGGTTACAGTTATCAAGATAGTACACTTTCTCATGGAAAGAATCCGCATCGTCCTGTCTTAACTTAAGCTCCTCTTCTTCATCAAGAGGTACATGTATTCCTATATACATAGGTTCATCAATGAGTTCCACAAAATCCATTATCACTCCGTCAATATCTTCATTATCAATATTGGCAGTTACACAATTCTCCTCAATAACATATCCTTTTTCAATTTTTTCAGGGAAAGGTACAATGTATCCTTTTGAAAATTCCATTTTTCAGTCCTCCGTTATGATATTTTTATTGCTTTTATTGCAGAAAAGCTGCTGTATACGTTCTTTCCTCCTATTATTTTATATGCTCTCACTTTAAAATAATAGTATTTTCCTTTTACAAGCTGCCTGCTCGTATATTTTAACCCTCCAGCATATACAGTAGCCATCTTCTTATATGTGCCGTTTTTCGATGTGGAATAATATACCTCATATCTGACCGCACCTGCAACCTTTTTCCACGTAAGCACCGCTTTTTTAGCTACGCTTCTTGCACTGCTAATCACAGGTGTGCCAAGCTTTGTAAGCACACTCTTAGACGTCCTGTAGCCACCGTAGACTTTGACGCCGTTCACATTCCTATAAGCCCTTACAGTATATACGTATCTTTTTCCGGTCACGGCCTTTTTATCAGTATAGGTAACTGTACCATTACCGGTTACAGTCGCAATAAGCGAATACTTTCCGCCACTAATCTTTCTGTAAATGCTGTATCCGTTAGCACCGCTTGTCTTATTCCATGTTATCCTGTTAGTATTATATGAAAGATTCACCGCACTTTTTATATCAGCATAACCAAGGACACTTCGCACAGCATTGCTCTTGGCACTCGACGCACTTACAATTCCCCCATCATCCATTAACATCTCTACAGATGGACGGACATAATACCTGTAATTCTTTCCTGTTACGACAGTATCTTTGTAGGACTTTCCTTTTACCGTAGCAACCTTCTTTACAGCCGATGTTTCAACATCCACCCTGTACAAATCATACTTATCTAAAGAAATGTCACTTTTCCAGCTTACATTTATATGGTTATAATCCACCCGAGCCACAACCGGCTTATCTATCGCCAAGGCGATTATGAAAAAGGGAAGGCTCATCACCATGTGAGCAGAATCACCATACAACACATTTGAAGAATAACCACCACTTGAGTTCTCATTGTACCCCCTAATACTGCACTTAGAAAACGGAACCGTCTTTACCACTCCATCTTTAAAAGTTACTTTTATTCGAAACTGCCCATCAGAAAGTTTGGCTCCTTTTGTAACATACCCAGGATATTTCTCTACAGA
This sequence comes from uncultured Lachnospiraceae bacterium, assembly GCA_902766825.1. Taxonomy (GTDB): domain Bacteria; phylum Bacillota; class Clostridia; order Lachnospirales; family Lachnospiraceae; genus CACXFB01. Next base: position 45,075 of record CACXFB010000077.1, on the reverse strand, counting down.
AATACTATCTCCTGCATCCACGTACACACTGTATTTATATTCTATATTTCCCAGTGTTTTATCCTTATATATGATGTTTACCGTTGTATCTCCCGTCTTGTCGCAAGCTATTGTCGTTTCTTCAAAACCCTTTTCTATTATCTCATTGCTTCCGTCAGAATATATAATCTTCAACTTAAATCCGGTAAAGTCAGCTTTTTGACTAAAACCATAATAATAGATAGTTCTTTTTGGTTCCTCTATAACCTTATATCCAACAGCAACCTTTGTTTCTGTAGGTTCGTCTAACACTTTTGTAAATGCTTTAATTCTGGCATTCGAATTCTTTAGACCTGTATAATCCTTCACATCAATAAAAGCTTCTTCACCATGTTCTTTTTCAACCACAAAGCTCTCGCCTCTGAGTGCACTTGAACCGTTAGCATTCTCATTATCAGTATCTTCTTCGTCTTTATCATTTATAAAAGGGTGGTATTCAAAAGGAAACTTAGCATTACCTTTATCTGATGATTTTAATGTAACAACAACCGCGAAGCGTTCTCCAGCTTCTAAAATTATATCGCGATTTAATTTTATTGTGTGATATCCCGAGAACTCAGCTGTTCCTGACATAACGTCATACTCATCAAGATTACCGGCTACCGGATTATCATCATCCTCTAAGTCTGTATATATTCTTACTTTATACGCATTGTCATCTGAATATGTGTAAAACGAAACAGCCTGTAACAATTCCGCTGACTCTGAAACAAATACATTAGCAGCTGTTGTCTCATATTCATCATAATCATCCATATAATATAGAAGATTTCTTGATATCGTTCCATCATACTGATACTGCCTGTCATAGTTATCAGCTTTCCCTATATCAAAAAAAGTCACATCATCATCCAATGATTCGTCACTATACGATAACCAGAAGTAACCTGCATCATTGCTTGATGTTCCCCAGCTGTTCTTAATAAGCCATGCTCCATCCTCTGATGGCTTTTTTCTAAAATTACTTGCCTTATAATTATCGTCCCAGCCAACAATCGTTACAGCATGAGCATCCCCATTAATTACTTTTACTCCATTTTCTTCAATATACGGATGATAATAATTATATTGTCCAATTCCATAATATTCGGAATAAGATGAATAACTTGTACCACCGCAACCATATTCCATAATATATTTCTTAATCGTTTCTTTTTTCTCAAAAGGCACCATTATCGCATTTTCAAGATGTGCCACATCCATATCGTATGCTTTACTGTTGTCTATCGCATTTGTATCACCGTAAGGTACTGTACTTTCATCAACAACTCCCATCCAGTTTGCAAGAGTTGACATTGACATATAAAAGTTACCGCCTACCGTCAGATACTCATCACTAAAATACTGCGGATATGCACCATCGTTAGCAGTATTCCCAAGCGGATCCGGTGCAGGATAATATGTAAAATATGCAAGATGCATCTCAGACAAATCCGTTGCAGGTGCTTTGGATATTCCTTTCTTTATCATATTGGATTCTACGCACGCAACTGTGGCAAAAGCCCAACACGTTCCATAGTTCCCCTGATCCTTCACCTGCGTTATTACGTTATTATCAACACTACTATAATAAGAAGGAAGTTCACTTTCCTCATCCGTATTATCCTGTCCATCTTGTGATGTCTGCCCGTTATCTCCAAGAAGAGTTTCATCTATATCAATAAAATCGCTGCCTTTTCTGACTTTCCCCTCAACAATCCCTATGTTACCGGGCAGTTCGACAGCATTTTCCTTATCTCCAATTTCATCACTCACTTTAGTGATAAAACCATCTGTTTCGCCATTTTTTTGTTCGTTTTTGTCGTCAAAAAGCGTGCCATTTGTTAAATCCTGATTTAATATTATCTTATTCTCATCCGCTCTGACAATCTTTGGATTATCTAAAAACTGCATTGGCATACTACATGCCAATACGAGAGCTGCCAATTTTATTTTATAATTTCTTTTTGTCATAAACTGTCCTTTCGCAAGTCAAAAAAACCAAAACCCCGGTATCAAATTTTTAAAAAAGGGACTGCATGCATAATCTTCATGCAGTCCCACATAATATTCATTGTATTATGTTATTAATGTACCGAATTATAAAAGCGTCAATTAATCGCATTTAATCTCATGTAACCATCCAAGCTTGTCTTCGATGTGTCCCATCTGGATTCCTGTAAGTGTCTCATAAAGCTTCTTAGTAACAGGTCCCATCTCTTCCATTCCTGCAGGGAAGCAAATCTCCTTGCCATGGTCAACAATCTTACCAACAGGCGAGATAACAGCTGCTGTACCACAAAGTCCGCACTCTGCAAAGTCTTTAACTTCATCAAATAATACTTCTCTGTGCTCAACTTCAAGTCCAAGATATTCCTTTGCAACAATCATAAGTGATCTTCTAGTGATTGATGGAAGAATACTTGATGACTTAGGTGTTACAATCTTACCGTCCTTAGTTACGAATAAGAAGTTAGCTCCACCTGTCTCTTCAACTTTAGTTCTTGTTGCAGCATCAAGATACATATTCTCTGCATATCCTTCATCATGAGCAGTAACGATTGCATGAAGACTCATTGCATAGTTAAGTCCTGCCTTGATATGTCCTGTTCCATTAGGTGCCGCACGATCAAAATCACTAACCTTAATTGTTATAGGCTTAGCGCCGCCCTTAAAGTATGGTCCAACTGGTGTAGAGAAAACTCTGAACTGATATTCCTGTGCCGGTTTAACACCGATTACAGGTGAGCTACCAAACATATATGGTCTGATGTAAAGTGTTGCTCCTGAACCATATGGTGGAACAAATGCTGCATTTGCCTTAACAACCTGGTCAACAGCCTCCACAAATCTATCTTCCGGAAATACTGGCATCTCAAGTCTCTTAGCTGAATCAACCATTCTCTGTGCATTAAGTTCCGGACGGAATGTAACAATTCTTCCATCCTCAGTAGTATATGCCTTAAGACCTTCAAAACATGTCTGAGCATACTGAAGAACACCTGCGCACTCGCTGATAACAACTTTATCATCCTCTGTTAATCTTCCTTCATCCCATGCACCATCTTTAAAATCAGATACATATCTTGCATTAGTTGGTTGGTAAGCAAATCCTAAGCTTCCCCAATCGATATTAGCTTTTTCCATGATTATTGCCTCCTTGTAATACGGTGCTTTTCTTTAGCATCTTTTCGTTTTATTCACCACTTTATCTTACTACCCTAAAAAGGAAGTGTCAATAAGCGACACTTCCCTTTGTTTCAAAAAATATTACATGCACACAATTACCAATTACTGCGCATCTTTTGTAGCATCTTTTGCTTCATCATCAGAAGCCTTATCGTCCTTATCATACCATGGAAGTGTCTTTATATACTCATCTCTGTCAGCATATGAACCTTTTTCCACTGCATGCTCAACAAGCCATTCTCTTGCAAGAATAAGAGTAAGTCTGAATTTTACTGTATCCTCTCCACCGTTTGTCTCAACAAACTGTGACACCTCATCATATCCATACTGAGTCTTGTAAGTATCAAATAACTCATTAATTCTCTTCTCATACTCTTCATCAGTAAGCTCTATGCCTTCCTTCTTGGCAACTGCCCACATAGCAATATCTTCTTTTACACATTCCTTGGCATATGACTTGCACTGCTCCTCGAACTCTTCATAAGATACACCAAAGTACATCTTTATAAACTCTTTAGGATCCATGCTATACGCCGTAGCATACTGCTCATACTCTTCAATTGATGCGTTAACGTACTCATCTACATAATCCTGTGGAAGATCCTTGAATTCACATCCGTCAATAAGAGCTGATACAATATCCTGAATCTGATAATTCTCAACCTGTGATTCCTTCTGTGAAATAAGAGATTCTTTTACTTCCTTTTTTGCATCCTCAAGAGTATTCCATTCCTTACCGTAAGTTGGATCATCTTTAGCAGTCTTACCGAAGTGTTCTTTGATAAATGCATCATTAATCTCAGGAAGTTCCTTAACAGAATCAATGTTTACAGTAAACTGAACATCTTTTCCTGCATAATCTGGCTGCATGTAATCATCAGGGAATGTAAGGTCAAGAACAACTGTCTCTCCCTTTTTGTGACCTATAAGTCCGTCTTCAAATCCAGGGATAAACGCGCCTGAACCAAGTTCAAGATGTGTAGATTCCCCTTTGCTTGAAAGATTATCATCCGACTTGCCATCTATTGTACCTGTAAAAGTAATATAAGTATGATCACCTTTCTTTGCAGCACGGTCAACCTCTGTAAAGAACTCACCACCGGCAGCCTGCTCTTTGATATTGTCCATAATCTCTTCATCAGTTACATTGGTCTCATATTTCTTATACTCAATACCATCATACTTACCAAGAGTTACATAATCAGCAAGACTGTCAAGCATTCCAAGTGCAACTGTAGGCTCCATCTTCTTAACCATATCTGAAAGGTCACCTTCTTCGGTACCTGACTCTTCAGTCTGGCTTCCGTTTTCAGAAGTCTGCTCAGTCTTCTTATCATCATCCTTATCTTTATCCTTCTTAAACCAATCACATCCTGTCATCGATAAAATCATTCCTGTTGATAACAGAACAGCTAAATACTTCTTCTTCATATCAATTTCCCTTCTATTTAATTTGTTACATATTAATGTATTAAAATACACTCTGACATTCTAACACACTTTTTCAATTACATAAAGTAAAAAACTCTCTTATTCACAAAACATTCACACTATCATCACAAAACAATTCCTTCAACATCTGCTTTTTCAATAGTAGTAAGGACCTTTTCACTCGCATTTTTAACATTTACAATTCTTGTTGCATGATTTGAAACAGCTCTTTCCATATAATTTCTCACATCTCGCGCATTAGCAAATGTATCATCTCTTTCTTCATATCTTTTTGTAAAGAATTCCTTGGCACATTTTGCCGCACCGGCTGTCATCTTATAATCCTGCTTCTTAAGCATCTTCTTAAGAATGTCCATAAGCTCATCCGGAGTGTAATCCTCGAACAGAACAGTCTTGCTGAATCTTGACTTAAGACCCGGATTTGACGATATGAACTCCTCCATAAGTTCAGGGTAACCGGCAACAATAACAATCAACTCGTCCCTGTTATCTTCCATTGCTTTAAGAAGCGTATCAACCGCTTCCTGTCCAAAATCGTTATCGCCCTTACCGACATTAAGCGTATAGGCCTCATCTATGAACAGCACTCCGCCCATTGCAGAATCGATAACCTTCTGAGTCTTAATTGCAGTCTGACCAACAAATCCTCCGACGAGACCTGAACGGTCAACCTCAACAAGCTGTCCCTCTGAAAGAACGCCGAGACTCTTGTATATGGAAGCAAGCATTCTTGCAACCGTCGTCTTACCCGTTCCCGGATTCCCCGTAAACACAAGATGTTTAGACACATCCGTCTGCTTAAGTCCGTTTTTCTCACGAAGCTTTTGAACTTTAATCAGGTTGACAAGACTGTTAATCTCATCTTTAACACCGCTAAGTCCCGTCAGCGCATTAAGATTCTCTATAAGCTCTTCTGCCGTTGGCTCCTTCTCATCTTCAACCGCAACCGAAACATCTCCCGGAACAAGATTAGGTCTTGTAGCCTTTCTAGTGTACAGACCGTATTCCTTTAAAAATGTGTCCATCATGCCCATATATCTTGTAAGATACTTAATCTCTGTCTCAGACATATTATCATTGCAGGAAATAAAACGTCTGCCAAGCTCTGTATAGACACCTGAAAGATACTCTGCTTTCCTGTTATGATATACATCCTTTCCCATCTTCCCGCCGGCATCGGCAAGAACGAAATACTTCATTCCGACAGGCACCTGGCTTCCGTATATTTCAGGAATAATGCTCTCGCTGATTTTTAGCTGTTTTGCCATCTCACTTGTAAGGTTGAAGCCTAAATATTCATTAACAAACTTAGTCTCAACATCTAAAATGACATCATCACCGGATGACAGATACACAATGAACTTAAGAAACTCATATCTTAAAGTCTCCCTAAGCGTCATCTGCTGTCCGATTTTTGCAATCCCCGCTTCATTTATGGCATCCGCCATTCTATAGCATTTTTCAATCTGCTCATGTAAGTTTTCGCTCATACAAACCACCATTTCCACATAGCGGACACTCAATCCGCATGCTATGTAAAATATTTTTATAACAGAACTCCCACAACATCATCAAGATAAGGAACTTCTAAATCCTCAATCCTTCCTTCGTCCACATACTGCGCAACCACAGGATTAATAGGAATACGGGCAAGCACCGGAAGGTTAAATTTCGCTGCTGTTTCTTCTATATGACTCTTTCCGAATACCTCAATCTTCTTGCCGCAGTCAGGGCACTCAAGATAACTGTAATTCTCCACAATTCCTACTATCGGCACATTCATGCTGTTGGCCATGTTAACCGCCTTAGCAACAATCATGGATACAAGCTCTTGCGGTGATGCCACAATTATAATTCCATCAAGCGGCACTGACTGAAAAACCGTAAGTGTCACATCCGAAGTTCCGGGAGGCATGTCCACAAACATATAGTCAACATCCCCCCAGCATACCTGCGACCAGAACTGCTTAACTGTACCCGCAACAACCGGTCCTCTCCAAATAACCGGAACCTCCTCATTTTCAAGGAGAAGATTCACGGACATAACCTTAATTCCTTCTTTGGTCTCTATAGGAATCAGACCATCATCTGTGGCCTGCGTCACCTTTGTCTTAATACCAAACTGCTTAGGTATCGAAGGACCTGTAACATCCGCATCCATAATTGCCGTCTTATATCCTTTCTTATTCATAAGAACCGACATGTATCCGGATACAAATGACTTGCCGACACCACCTTTTCCGCTGACGATTCCATATACTTTCTTAACATTGCTTACCTTATTCATAGGTTCTAACATGCTCTCCTTATTGCGGGATGAACAATCCTTTGAACACTGGGAACAATTACTGTCACACGATTGACTCATAATCTCTTTTAATCCTCTTTTCTACGCTAAATCATATACATTCTCTTCAATTATGGTATTATTTTAGTTTTGTGTCAATTATATTTTCAAAGCGTGAAAACACTTGATATCTTGACAAGCATGTGATAGAATAGATTTCGTGCACTTTTATGCTAAAATGCATTTATTGTATAGAAAGGTGATAATGTATAATGGCAAGACAAAAGAATGATTCATTAGAAAACGAAGAGATGAATCGTGAAATTAACGGTTCTAACGACTCATCATCAAAAGGAGGCAAAAAGAAGACTTCCGACAACGTTATGAGCGAGGAGACCAAAGCACTTTATCTTCAAAGACTCGAAGCACTGGTAACATACGCTACAAGGAACAGTGGAATGGTCGAAGTAAGTAAGGTCAACGATACCTTTAAAGGTCTTGAACTTACACCGGCACAGATTGATAAGATTTACGAATACCTTGAGAGCAAGAACATAGCAGTGTTCAACCTTGGCGAAGAAGAGGAACCATCCGACGACGTACTATTAGAGTTCGAGGATGACAATGATTTTATTTCCGTAGACGATGATTCTGCTCTTACATCAGCAATGTCTGACGACCCTGTTAAGCTTTATCTTAAAGAGATTGGTGGTTACCCACTCCTTTCAATAGAAGGAGAGATTGAACTTGCCAAGAAAATCGAGCAGGGTGACGAGTCAGCAAAGAGAAAACTTGCAGAATCCAACTTAAGACTTGTAGTAAGTATAGCAAAGCGTTATGTAGGAAGAGGTCTTACTTTCCTTGACCTTATTCAGGAAGGTAATCTCGGCCTCATAAAGGCTGTAGATAAATTTGACTATACAAAAGGTTACAAATTCAGTACCTATGCAACCTGGTGGATAAGACAGTCCATAACCAGATCAATCGCAGACCAGTCAAGAACAATACGTATTCCTGTTCATATGTCAGAAGTTATCAACAAGACTTACAGGGTTTCACGTAACCTTCTTCAGGAACTTGGCCGCGAACCGACCGAGCAGGAACTTTCAGATGCAATGGGAATGCCAATAGAAAAAGTCCGCGAGATACTTAAAGTTTCTTCAGACCCAATTTCTCTTGACACACCTATCGGTGAAGAGGATGATTCACATCTTGGTGATTTCATCAAAGATGATTCAATAGTAGGTCCGGAGGATGCCGCTGCATACTCTATGCTTCAAGAGCAGATTCAGAAGCTTCTTGGAACACTTACAGAAAGAGAACAGCGTGTTCTTACTCTCCGCTTCGGTCTTGATGACGGAAGAACAAGAACCTTGGAAGAAGTAGGACGTGAATTTAATGTAACCCGTGAACGAATCAGACAGATTGAAGCAAAGGCTCTTCGTAAACTCAGACATCCAAGTCGCGCAAGAATGCTTAACGGTTACGATGCCTTATAAGAAGAGGTGTTTGATTTGGGAAAACTCGAAACAAACAAACAACAAAAAAAAGACAAGCTGTATAATACAGCATTCGAACTGTTTATAACAAAAGGGATTTCAAAGACTACCATTTCGGATATTGTAAGCAAAGCCGGGATAGCCAAGGGAACATTTTATCTCTACTTTAAAGATAAGTATGATATCCGCAACAAACTGGTTGTCAAAAAAGCAAGTGAATTGTTTCTTGAATCACACAATGCACTTTTGCAAACCGATATAACGGATTTTGAAGAACAGCTGATGTTTATAATCGATTATATTATTGCTGCATTGCAAAAGAATACCTCGCTGCTTAATTTCATCGCAAAAAACTTAAGCTGGGGCGTATTTAGAAGCGCATTCAACCAATCCCCTAAAGATTCGGATGAGAATTTCTTCGATATGTTTTATGCACTGGTTCCAAGTGATGTTATCTCAAGACACGATGCGGAGATTCTTCTGTTCCAGTTAACCGAATTCATCGGAAGCACTGCCTACAGCACGATACTGTACAGCGAACCTCTTTCAATGGACGAGTTTATGCCGCATCTGCACAATTCCGTGCATGCTTTGATACACCAATATTACAACAGATAATCTTAGGGCGATACCTTTACCGGCATCGCCCTTTTCATTACAATTATTACTTAACCTTAAATTTCTTAACCTCATCTACAAGATTATTACTTGTATCCGACACAACATCAATAGCCTCAAGAATACCTTTTGCTCTGTTTGCAATATCAATAACTTTACCCTCAACAACCTCTGTTGTCTGAGTTCCTTCCTCTGACATTGAAGCCACTTTTGTAATAGACTCAACCATATTATCAACAGTTGCCGCAAGCTCCTCAGAAATAGCTGAAAGCTCGCTTGTCATATCATTAACACTTACGGAATCCGAATCATAATCATTAGTGGCACGTAGCATTACCTGATAATCATCAAGCACATTTTCCTCCATAAATGTTAACAGCTTGTTAGTCTGCTTGATAAGCATCTGAACAGAAGAAATAACCGTATCCGTAACCGATTTAATATCACTTGCAGCCTTCTTTGACTTATCGGCAAGATTTCTGATCTCATCCGATACAACCGCAAATCCTCGTCCCGCATCACCTGCTCTTGCCGCCTCAATAGCCGCATTAAGAGCAATAAGATTGGTCTGGCTTGTAATCTCAAGGATCGTATCTGCCAGGTTATTAATCTCTATAACCATCTGCGCATCACTGATAGAAACTTCAAGTTCCTTTTTAATTCCGTCAAACATCTCAATAGATGCATCATGTGCTTTATTAAACTGATCACTAAGAGTCGATGCTTTATTGGAAATGCCCACGGCAAGATTAACTCCCTCCTCAGCCTTAAGAGCAACAATTTCAGCTGCCGACTTAATCTCACATGAAGCAAGCTTCATGTTTCCTGTATTTTCAGTGGTCTCTTCCATACTATCCGTAAGATTTGCTGCCGCATCTGCCGTTTCATCAAGATAGATTGTCATGTCATTACAATCCTGCTTACACGAACTGACTACCCGGCTTAGATCCTCACTCGCCGCCTGAATCGTCTCCATTAATCCCTTAAAATTCATTGTCGCATTATTAAGCGATCTTGCAAGAAGACCAAATTCATCATAAGTATCAGCCTTGATTGTATAAGTCAGATCTCCATCATTTAACGCGCTTGCATACTTAACGATTCCCTTAATGTTAGCAATGATATCAATAGCAAGAATAATCGCTATAACCAAAATAAGTACAACGCACACAACAAGAATCATCATAGCCTGCCGTGTTCCGGAGCTGACAATATCGCCACATTCTTCAACTGCCGCTTCATATTCAGACGCATTAATATTACTAAGCTTTGCGTCAATCGACTTAAGCTTTGCAATATTGATAGCCTGTCCAACCGCAATAGCTACAATTATAAGCCCAAATGAAATGATAAATCTGATTCCCAATTTAAAGTTACCAAACAGCGTTTTGTGTAACGTCACAAAAAATGATTTCAGACCGGTATTCTCTTTAAATCTGTCCCCGACAGCTTCAAAAAATCCACCTATTGCCGAACCGATTTTCTTAGGAAGTGAACCCTTCTTCGATGAACCGCCACCACCGGTTGCCGCCTGCATAGCCGCCGCGCCACCCGATGCCATTCTGGCCTGCATCATGGCTGCGTAATCAATTTCACCATTTTCATCCATAAACTGGGACATATCAAAATCATCCGAAGAATCGTCTGAGCTCTCTTCATTGCCGGCATCGTCCTCATCATCGTCAGTCTCTTCGTCATCGGATTCGTCTTCTTCATCGTCGGATTCATCTTCTTCATCATCGGGCTCGTCTTCGTCATCGTCGGACTCGTCTTCTTCATCGTCAGATTCATCTTCTTCATCGTCGGACTCATCTTCTTCATCGTCAGATTCATCTTCTTCATCGTCAGATTCATCTTCTTCATCGTCGGACTCGTCTTCTTCATCGTCGGATTCATCTTCTTCATCGTCGGACTCGTCTTCTTCGTCATCAGATTCATCTTCTTCGTCATCAGATTCATCTTCTTCATCGTCGGACTCGTCTTCTTCGTCATCAGATTCATCTTCTTCATCGTCAGACTCGTCTTCTTCATCGTCGGACTCATCTTCTTCATCGTCAGATTCATCTTCTTCATCGTCAGACTCGTCTTCTTCGTCATCAGACTCATCCTCATCATCACATGTGGCATCGTCATCTTCAATATCGTCGTCTTCATCAGATTCTTCTTCGACGTCCACATTTTCATCTTCGACAACATCATCCGTGACATCTTCAGAATCGTCCTCGATGTCGTCTACGACAATATCTTCTTCAATTTTATCTTCATCATATAGTAGATTTGACATCCGCACACCTTCCGTTCACATTTTTTTGCCCCCAACAAATTTTTATATATAATTATATCATACTATTTATCTCACTGTAAATGACATACCCCTCATTTGCGGGTAAATTTTCACAAAAAACCACCTATCCACTTGAATTTTCTCGTATATTATGTTTCATTTATAGTTAGATTTATTACATAAGGAACGGCGATATCTTTAATTGCCTAACAGGTTTACCAATTATGAATCCAAAATCATTTTTCCTTTCACTAAAAAAAGCAATCAAGAAAAACATCACAAAAGACAACCTTCTAATAATTGTTGCATTGTCCTTTGTCGTTGCAACCATGTATATATCCCATATAGGCTGCCCCATAAAGTATATGACCGGGGTAAGTTGCCCTGGGTGCGGAATGACACGCGCAGTATTTAGTGCCATACACCTTGATTTTCACAAAGCATTTTCCTACCATCCGATGTGGTGGAGTCTTCCTGTACTTGTGTTTACATGGCTCTTTATGGAAGCAGATCTGATTACAAAACGAACATTCAGGGTTATACTTGGTCTTTTTCTCATTATGTTTATCCTTGTTTATGCTTATCGAATGTACGATGGCACTGACACAATAGTAACAGCATCGCCTCGTGACGGATTTCTTGCAAAAATAAAAGGCTGGTTAACATCCTAAGATGTAACCAGTCTCTTATCTAAATGTAACTATTATTCCAATTACATTGTTACGCTCTTATTAATCTCATCCTGTATAAGTGCATATACAATAATTCCTCCTCCAAGGAAGAAAATAATAAGATAAATTATTCCCATGCTTGATGCAGTCTGTCCTCTTGACACACGAATTGCATCAACCTTTTCTCCCATCTTGTACGCCCAGTATATGCCATATATTCCACAGGTAATAATTGTTAAGATAAATGCTAACACACCTGAGGCATCTCCATCATTACCAGACAAATAATTAATCTCATCTGTCACCTTGATAAACCAATAAATACCATAAATTCCGCATGTGCAAAGTGTAAGAATAATGCACAAAACAATGCTTCTTTGAGTTGCCATAATTGTCCTCCTTTGTTATAACTCAACTTCCAAAAGAGATTATAGCATATTACTTTCAAAAATTCTCTTATAAAATGATTAAAATGAATAACTTTAAATTGCTAATTCAAATCGAAATGGTTTCTTTAATAACTGCCTGCGAACAAGAAAATAATCCATGGCACATCGTCTTCCATCTACAAACGCCTCTATGCACCACACACCATCTGAAAATTCACCATTAATTTCACAAAAATTAATCCAAAACCACACATCAGCAGACACAACTCCAGCATAGTCAGGTACATCCAACGCCCTTTCCTCAACTCTGTATATTCTGCCATCTGGCTGGTGCCATATAAATGTTACAGAATGAACATTCTTAAGATTTTGAACCTGTAATCCAACCGCAACTTTCATACTATCTTTAAAATTCAAATTCTTCTTTTTAATACAGTTTATCATCTTGCCACAAATTCTATCTGAAACAACAACCTCCTTCATTACGGGCCATTCCTTAGTATAAGCGCTATCACTCATTACCGAATAAACTTCTTCGCCGTTTACAACTTTATAACTTGTTGCATTACTGTCATTTATCCTGACCAATCCATTGACTATAAATTTGTATACAACTTCATTGTTATCCGTTTGAATATATCCAACCCACTTTTCATCCCGCATTTCCAGTTGGACATAATTTTTGTCTCCATTCTCCTCCAAAATTTCAACATCTACGCTATAAACATCCTTTAAAAAAGGGACATAACTAATCTCCATACTTCTCACGATACATCCTCGCCCAATACGCATCATCATCTACACAATCAAAGGTATCATCTATCATCTCAACTAAAAGCTTCGCCTTTTCTTTAACATGCGGACTGTTATATGATTCAGGTAAATCATCCGCATCGTCACAGGCAATAAGGTAGGAAAATGTCTCGGCTCTGTCCTCTTCGTCTGATACTTGAGCATATTTGCTAACAAAATATACATTATCTATATCTTCTGTATCAATGTCATATGGCAAATCCACGTCATATACATGAATATCACCATGATTATTCTCAAACTGAAGATAACAATAATCAACGGGATTGATTTTTTCCCAATTTGTATAGATATTATCCATTATTTTGTTGTTATCAGATGCTTTAATAACACTTACTAACCCTATTTTACTTTCTATGACATGAAAAAACTCATGAGATAAATCGCGTTTAAATTTATTTTTTTGATTTATATCAACACATATATATGCACCACTATTTTTTTTATAAAAATTTGTGTAACCAAATTGTATCGCATCCACTATATCATCATCTTGTAAAAATTTTTCACACAAGTAAATGTCAACATATTTATATTCGCCACAAAAGGCTTCATATGTCTTATACTCATCAAAAAAACGATCTGGAAATCTCTCCAAAATTGCTTCAATTTCGCACAAAGCAAATCTTATTTTCTCATCATCATACGTTAAATCAGGTTCTTCTAAAAGCTCACTCATACGCTGTTCATCACACCTTCCTCCCCACATGATATTGATTCCATACTTAGTTTCTATTTTCTCTGCTTGTTCTGTAATACTCTCTTTTTGTTCTGTGTCGTTCTTTTCGTTTTCTTTAATAAAAAACCTATTCTGTACACATCCACACATCGCAATAAGAACTATTGCTACTATGCTCAAAAAAAGAAACCTTTTTCTTTTTACCTGGCATAGTTTATTATATCTTAGAAATGTACTATTGCCTTCATTTTCTACCTGGACTACATCATCTGCAACTTCAAATTTTCCCATTATATTAAGTCACCTCTTACTTCGTGTATTTCCACATCAAAAAGCAAACCTAAAATTCGATAATAATCTGTCAACACTTTCTACTAGTTCTCCTGCCTTTGTTGCTAGTTCTCCTGCAACTTCTTCTGCGTCAGCCACTATTTCTCCCGCTGCTAATCCTGCACCTGCTATCACTTCTCCTATTGCTCCTTCTATTCCTGCTAATATACCTTCTGCTGATACTTCTCCTGCTAATACTGCTTCTCCACCTACAACACCTAGACAAGCAACAGCTGCTACTGGTACCACCCATTTGGCTGCATTCAATGCATCCTCAGCCATTTCATTCCAATCAAGATTTTCCCAGAGCGTTCCTACTTCATATACAGGCACCGTCTCTGGGGCATCATTATAATATTGTGTATTATTCAAGTTTGCCTCAATTTCAACATTAGTCGTTAGTGTCATGTTGTTGTTAATTACTTTAGACTTTGAAATAGTAACATCTAACGTCTTCATACCTAGTTTAGTCATGTTAACATCAACCATCAAGCTATCATCAACATTAATTTGAAGATGAAAATTTTTATCACCATCTATCATAGTTGTTACATCTTCACCCAGCTTATAATAAAAGTTGGCTTTTCCAAGTTCTGTATCATTATTATTTACAAAACTATTTATACTATCTAAAGCCTTATTAATATCTCCTTCAACTTGCAACACTTCATTTCCATTCGCTTTTTTGCTTAATGTTAAATCATTTGAAAAAGATAATTTAAACTCAGGAAGAACCAATTCACAAGTTCCCACTCTATACGTTCCCGATGTAAGCACCTTGTTCGATGCCAATTTTTCCAATCCTTCTTTCATCGTTTTATCAAATCCATATTTTTCATATACATTCCTTAAAACATCATCCTTTTTTCCAAAACCTATCTTTATCAAATCCACAACGCTTCCTTGAGCCTTTGTGTAAGCTGAATCAGTCGAAATATAACTTGTATTTTTATTACCAATAGACGTTCCTGTACTTCCCGGTGTTGTACTGCTTATTGCTGATGTTGTTGTCGAGCTACTATTTACTGATGCCGTTGTTGAACTACTTGTTCCCGATACAGTTGTTGAACTACTTGTTGCTACAGATGTTGTCGAGCTGCTATTTACCGATGCCGTTGTCGAACTGCTTGTAGTCACAGATGTTGTTGAACTGCTATTTACTGATGCCGTTGTCGAACTGCTTGTAGTCACGGATGTTGTTGAGCTGCTATTTACTGATGCCGTTGTCGAACTGCTTGTAGTCACGGATGTTGTTGAGCTGCTATTTGCTGGTGCTGTAGTTGAACTACTTGTTGCACCTCCCGAATATGTCACCATACTTGTTGCACTTGAATTAGCAACATATGTACTACTTGCAGTTGTACTTGATGACATCTGTGACATATTAACACAACTTGTTGCACTTGAGTTTACGCCTGCTGTTGTACTCGATGAATTAACAGCTGATGTACCTGCTGTTCCTGCTGTTGATCCTGTTGATCCCGTCTTTACTTTTATTGTTGATGTACCTAAAACACTATCTATTAACATTTTCATATCTCCTTCAAAATTTTATCCCATAATTCATTGTAGCTATTTACCATTTTTGTCACGGTAAATTCATCAATTCTTTTCAGCAGAATTTCCTGTTGTTTTGCAACCTCTTCCTTATCATCATTTATAAATTCTTCAATCCTTGACCTTAACTCACCGTTTTTATAAGGATCATAAGTATATTTATACCCTTCAAGTATCTCACCCAACCCGCCATTCTTAGAACTTATTAATGGTACTCCATACTGCATACCCTCAAGTGCCACATAACCAAACGGTTCATACAAGGATGGAATAATCAGTGCATCTATCGATTTAAAGAATTCTTCTTTTCTCTCTCCCGTGCACCATCCAACAAATCTTATTTTATCTTCCATCCCCACCGCATGTATGTATATTAAGAGCTTTTCTATATATTCCGAGTCATTTTTAGGACACGCAATAAGAAGCTCTCCATCCACATTGACAAATTCCTTTATGCATTCTAGAATTCCTTTCCTATAATCCGTTCTTCCAATAAAACCAAACTTTTTTCTACTCGTCATATAATTAGAATTCTTATATTTTTTTTGACATTCCATCCCGTTATAAACAACGGTAGTCTTATCTTTCATCTGAGGATAAATCTTTATAAGCTTGTCTTTTTCTGCTTGCGAAACACATATAAGAACATCTGCCATACAACATAGCTTTTCAAATTTCTGGCGTATATCATTATTTCCACCAAATGGATCCCATGAAGGCATAGGCTCCGGTGTAGGAACGGAATGAATCACATATGCCATCTTTTTATCCCTTAAAAATTCCTCTGTTATGTATGGGGCAAACTCATAGAATTGAACTACCAAAAGATCACAATCTATAGTTGAAAGTTTATTAATCTCATTTATATTCATGATTAATACATCTTTCTGATCCATAAAATCAGATGCATGCATATCATTATATACATCATCAAAATTCACATATACAAACCCCATATCCTCCGGACGATATTTATATATCTCATTCATATATGTTCCGGCTCCACCTACAACACAATTCCCTAGTTCATTATTGATGTGTACAACCCTGTATTTATCTTTAAAATTTAAATTAAACAAAATTCATCAACCCTCCCCACAATAATATTATCCTTTTTCAATTGATAATACTCCCTGTCGTTTTCACACTTTGCAAAGGATACCGGCAACACATTAATATCTTTATAATCGCATTGTTCCCAAAAATTCAAAATCAAATATCCTTTTGCATCCGAATCAAAGTCTTCCATTAATACCACATGTTTATCCCTGCATTTCAACAAAGAACCTCTTTTGTACAGCATTATTATCCACCCACCTTTTTCATAACTATTTACTTTACAAATGTCTGTTTTAACTTATTACATCTACTGCGTTATGATTATATACTGTTTTCTGTTTGCTTAATTATTTTTGTCGTAAACGCGCTTTTTTCTGTCTTTTTCGTATGATTGTCATTCTTTTTATACGCTTATTATTCGTAAACGCAAAACAAGAGTACCAAAAAACGTCCTCTTGTTTCATTTATTTCTTTCATATCTAATGTCAAACATGTCTTTTCATGATTTCATTATCGTTATAAGAATTATAAACACTGACAAAACCTATTTTATTTTCTATAACATGAAAAAGCTCATGCGCAACACCACGTTTAAAAAATTCTTTTTGATTTACATCAATAAGCACATACATTCCATTGCATTTATGATAAGCATCTGTACAGGCTGCCCTCACACCATCAGTCATAGTATCCGATACAATATTCTCGCACAAATACTTTCTAATTTTATTTATAATAATATTTCAACTTTTACATTCTTAATTTGCCCTTAAAAAGCCGGTTAACGACTATCCTATCACTTCAAGTCATTAACCGGCTCTAAAAATCTTTAAACCAGGGTTATCACTTATATAGTGTACCTGTTAACCACATCCTTCATATCATCAACCGCCTTAAGATTATTCATCGACTCTTCCTTAACAACACTCATCTTATCATCAATATTATTAATCGAATCGGCCATAGTCTGCATTGATGTCATGTTTGCCTTTGAATAATCATACAAATCATCTGCCGCATCCGCAATCTCACGCATAGAATCATCAAGCTCCACAGTGCTAGCACTGATACTCTGGGTTCTGCTCTCAATATCAAGCGCCTTTTCAAGATACTGTTCACCAAAATCAGCAAGCCTGTCATAGTCTGTTATTACGCTCTCTTCGACAAATCTTGCCATCTCGTTGGTAACATCTATAAGTTCATTTACCACGCCGACAATGATTTCTCCAATCTCTCGAATCTCCTTCGCCGTCTCAGAAGAGCTGTCCGCAAGATTTCCGATTTCACCCGCAACAACCGCAAAACCTTTTCCGGCCTCCCCCGCCCTTGCAGCCTCAATGCTTGCATTAAGAGCCAAAAGATTAGTCTGGTCAGCAATATTTAGAATCGCATCCGTCAGCATATTAATCTGCCCCACTACTTCCACAGCCTTAAGCTTCTCGTCAAGCTTTTTCATCATCTCCCCGTTAGCCTCTTTAATACGCATTGAAGACTGTGCCATATGGGCACGAAGCTGCTTAGACATCGCCGCTATATTATCTGCCGCTTCCTTTGTCTCTTCAAGCTGTGTACGTACACTTCCTGTATTCTTAAGAGCCATATCCGAGCGGGATGCCATAAGACGAACACTCTCCATTGACCCATTAGCTGCACGGCTTACCTCATCAATGGAATCGCGAAGCAAATGAATCTTTTGCCCAACATCCTCCACAGACTCCATAATGTCCCCCGAAACCTCCTGAACCTGCCCCGAAGAATCTTTCATAACCTCAATCGTATTTCTCGTCTTGTCAAGCAACAGATTAAGACTGTTTCCTAACACTTCAAACTCATCTCCGGAAGTAATCTCCATCTTTCCCGTAAGATCTCCATCATCAGCTGCAACACTCTGAATTTTATTATTAAGTAGCGCAAAATTCTTAACAATGATTCTTCGCATCAGGAATGAAATTCCTACCCCCACAATAACACACACACACGAAATCACAATAAAAGGAATCATAATACGCTTCATAACATTATTGATATATGAAATCTCACAGTCTACCCCAACAATTCCAACAACCTCTCCTTCATACATTATAGGTGCATAGCCGGAAATAAATTCCCCCCACTCATCCGAAGAGATTTCCTCATCACCGATTGCCTCTCCATCAAAAGCTTTTTCCATCTGAGGTGTAATATCTTCATACACCTCATAAATATCAGCAGGATCCTCTGGATCTGCATCAACCACAAACACTACATCTCCTGACGAATTACGTGTCATGGTATAAATATATTCAACTTCATCCGAACTAAGATATCTGCTTATCACTTCCATAACAGCATCATAATCCGCATCTTTCTCTTTTTTATCACACGCATTCTTAAATGTCTGTGCATCTATTTCATCAGCCGCTAATGATGCAATATTAACTGTATTATCTCTGTTATCATCAATTAAATACTTTTTTACAATATGACATGCAAACACCGACAACACCGTCACGCTAAGAACAAGTCCCACAAGCACAAGACACTGCATCTTAGAAGCAATACTAAGCCTTCTCGTCTTCATCTTCGCCATCATTTGCCCTCCTTCAAAAATACCATTCTCACATCTATTCTACCACGATTTTGTAATCTTCAAAATCCTTATTTTTAAATCCTTTATGAATTTCACTCATATACTGATTCCAGATATAAAGAGGATACGTTGCACCCGACAAATCATCCACCTTAACCGGGTTATCCCCACCAACCCATACCACCGTTGTGTAATACGGCGTATAGCCTGCAAACCATCCGTCTTTTCTATCATTGGTGGTTCCGGTCTTGCCTGCACAGCTCATTCCTTTAAGCGCATAGCCTGCAGCCGTTCCGCGCGTCAGTACACCTTCCATACAATCTGTAAGCATTCTCGCAGCATTTTTCTCAAAAACAACTTTCTTGCTTCCTGCAACAGCCCCCTGTTTTGAAGCGCCCCCTTCATAAGAAATAAGTTCTCTTCCGTACACATCCTCCACACGCAAAATACATGTAGGCACGGTAAAAATCCCATCATTTTCAACTGCCGCATAAGCCGCTGCCATCTCAAGCGGACTCGCCCCGTCTTTAAATCCACCAAGAGAAGCCGCCATATAATCATCCTCATATGTTATCTTTTTAAATCCCATATCAACTAGATGAGTCAGACACTTATACGGCGTCAGTTTCTCAAAAAAGTTCCATGCCACCGTATTGATTGACTGTTCAATGGCCGTCCTCACATCGGTCTTTCCCAGATAATTATCATTGGAATTGTCCGGTCCATCTTCACTCTTTTCATCCACAACTTCACTGTCCGGTGTGTACCCATTTTCAAAAGCCGTTGAATATATAAGCAGCGGCTTAATGCAGCTTCCCGGCTGTCTGTAGCTTTGATATGCCCTGTTAAGGCCAAATGCCGCCTGCTTCTGGCTTCGTCCTCCGACAATCGCCACGACCTTACCCGTGTTATTGTCTATACATACCGCCGCAGCCTGCATATTGTATATGCCGTCTTCCTTCTTTTCCTTAAAGCCCTTCATCTGCTCATTGACCGCTTTCTGAAGAAGCCTTTGCTTCTTAACATCTATCGAAGTATATATATTGTAACCCTTTGAATAAATATAGCGCTGACAGACATCATAAAACTCTTCAAATTTCTTTTCGTATTCTTCGCGCTCCTCCTCAGATTCAAAGGAATCCTTAAACTCAAACCCTTCACTCTCCATAACAGCACGCACGCCGCAGTAATTCACATATGATACCACATAATCCGACACCTTCTTGTTATCAGCAGTCCTTACATTTAGAACAATCTCCTCATCCTTTGCCAGATTGTAATCCTCCGTTGAAATGTACCCAAGGTCGCACATCTGTGATAATATACGGTCTTTTCTCTCAAGCGTATTATCCATATGAACAAGCGGGTCATATCTTGTCGGTCCGTTAGGAATCGCACTTATAAATGCAATCTGGGCAAGGTCAAGCTCCTTTGCGCTGACGCTGAAATACCCCTGGCTTGCCGCCTCAATTCCATAATAACCATTAGCGTAATATATATTATTAATATAGAACTCAAGAATCTCATTTTTGTCGTATTTTTTCTCAAGATTGAGCGCTATAAATATCTCTTCCGTCTTACGTTGCCACGTTACCTCATTAGTAAGGAAAATGTTCTTGGCAAGCTGCTGTGTTATTGTACTTGCCCCACGAGTTACCTCACCCTCATGTTTTATAAGTTCATACACCGCCTTCACGTTGGCTTTTATATCCACCCCGTCATGCTCAAAAAAACTTCTGTCTTCTGTCGCAACAACTGCATCCACTGCATATTTAGGAATATCATCATAACTTAAATATCCGGTGTTGCCGTCCGTAGTGAATACATTTATAACATTCTCATCAATATCATATACGGTACTTGCCCTGTTTCTTGAAAAAGTAGTACTGTCAGCATCGGCCACAAGCTTTGCAGCCTCGGACTTCATCTTCAGTATAGTGGAGCCATACTCTTTGTAGAACCATCCTCCAACAACAACTATACACAAAAGTATTATCGCCACAAAAATCTTAAGTGCCGTTTTAAGTCGCCCCAAAAACCACCTTGTCTTCCCGCCCCTCTTCCTCTTCCTCTTCTTTCCTTTCTCTCCCAATCCATCACCACATTCTAATTTAATACTTTTGACACTGATTACATACATATATTATACTATATAATTGTTATCTTAACAAATAAGGAGGTAGATCATGTTTAACAAATTCAAAAAAACCATATCCTGCGTTCTTGTTTTTGGCCTCATCGTGACATCCGGCATTACATTTAGTGCATGCCGTGACGACGAAGAAAAAGAAGACGACAAAAAAACCGAAGTCTCAACGCCACAGGATGCTACTAAAAAAGACTTGTCAGATACAGACAATAAAGATATTGATAACGAAGGAACCTCATCCGACGATACTGCCACTAAGCAGCTAAACAGTCTATGTGATGAGCTCTTTAAAGATGCCGTATCAGAAGATGCCATCACACTTAATTATGTTCTGGCAGATGCTTCTGTTCTCGGACTCGATAAATATCCCGAGGTTATGCTAAGCTTTGATGCTGACGATATTTTTATAGACCTTGAAGAAAACGATGAGTATACAAAAAAACTTGAACAGATCAATTATGAAGCACTTTCTCAAAGCCAGAAGATCACATATGACGCTATAGAATATCGTCTTGATTGTTCCTACGATTCAGAAGGTTTAGAATACTACAGCGAAGTCTTAGGTCCCACACAAGGATTCCAGGCTGAACTTCCTATCACCCTTGCAGAATATAAA
Organism: uncultured Lachnospiraceae bacterium; assembly: GCA_902766825.1. Taxonomy (GTDB): domain Bacteria; phylum Bacillota; class Clostridia; order Lachnospirales; family Lachnospiraceae; genus CACXFB01. The sequence goes on along the minus strand of CACXFB010000077.1, from coordinate 22,896 downwards.
TTCTACACCGCTACGGATATCGAGCGTTACCTTACTGCCCTTCCTTCCATTTACGACACCTTTGAGGAAATCATAAAGTTCGAACAGGCAAAATCCGAAAAAGGTCTTTTCATGTCAGATGAAATGGTAGATAAGATTGTTGAACAATGTAATGAATTCATCAAAGATAAGGACAACAACTATCTTATCACTTCATTTGATGAAAAAATAAATAATTACGAAGGGCTTACAGACAGTCAGAAAAAAGACTTTTGTGCCCGCAACAAAGAAATTGTCCTAAATAAGATAATACCGGCATATGAACTTCTCATAACATCTCTTAACGATTTGAAAGGAACCGGCACTAACGACGGAGGGCTTTGCAATTTTGAAGACGGCAGAAAATACTATCAGCTTCTTGTATATTCAAATGTAGGAGACCATGTCAAAGTCAAAACCGTAAAAAAAGCTCTTAACAATCGTATAAAAAATAATATAAACGAACTTTCAAAACTCTATCTTCACAACAACGACATATTCGATGAAATTACAAAGACCAAAACCGCAAAGACCGATCCAAAAGCAATACTCGAAGAACTACGCGAAGATATGCAGGCAGATTTCCCACAGATACCGGAAGTTAACTACACACTTAAACCTGTTGATAAATCCTTAGAGGATTTCTTAAGTCCTGCAATGTATTACAAACCTGCCGTTGATGACAATACAGACAATTCCATCTACATCAATAAGTCACAGATAAGAGATACTTCAGAGTTCTTTGCCACACTTGCACACGAAGGATTCCCGGGCCACATGTATGAGTACAACTACGAGAAGACCAACGACAATTCCCCTCTGCGTCAGATTCTGGTTCCTACAGGTGTATCTGAAGGCTGGGCAAAATATGTTGAATACAAATCATACAGCTACATAGAAGATATCCCTTCAGATGTCGCAAAAGCCATGGCACTTAACAGCGAATTGTCTCTTTGCATAGAAGCACTAGCCGACATAGGAATTAATTACGAATATTGGACAAAGGAAGATTTAAAAGAATACCTGTCCAATTACTTTGAATTAGATGACGAAACTATTGACAGCGTTTACTTGTCAGCCATCGAGTCACCAACCAATGTATTATGCTACACTTACGGAGCAATAGTATATGAGGAGCTTGAAAACAATGCAAAAGAATTGAAGGAAGACGATTTTAACGAACTCGAATTCAACCGCTTCCTTCTTGATGTAGGTTTTGCACCTTTTAGTGTTATAAAATCTTGTTACGATAAATATTACTATTAATTATTTATAACGAATTAACATCCATTTTTGAAAGATACAATATAATATCCACAGTGATATCAAATACTTCTCTTGGATTTGACACCCTCATTATTTCATCTGCTACACTCTGGAGAACGATTCCCATAAGAACCGGCCACTCCTTAGGTGACTCGCAATTAGGAATAATGAGGGTGTCTTTTATTGCATCAAAGCAAGTCATAACCTCTTCCATAAGAGTATTAGGATTTAATCCCGCGATACGATAATCACTGTGTCCGGCCTTAGCTGCAGCCTTTTCAATTGCAGGCTTAACATCAGGCTTATCTGCATCCGGATATCTGCAACCATAAAGTCCAAGCAAAAGACCTATTACACTTGTTGCACCGTCATAAAGATAGGCATTAACATCATCACTGAAATAATATTCCTTTCCTTCAAGCGATGTAACTACATGAAATGAACCTTTTTCCTCACTAACAGCCTTGTGGCATGCATAGCCTGCAAGTCCTGCTGCCATTGATAATATCTTTAATCCGTCAACACCCTTTGGCGTTGTATATGCCCTTGCCAGCATATCTGTTATATTAACAGCTTTTACGGCAAGTCTTTTAACCATTGCATCTGTTACCTCATCAACTTGTGTACCTAAATATACATTAACTTTATTGCTATCCATTGTTCCTTTTTTCTCCTTTTAATTCATATTCAAAAATACATATTTACACACTACCCGGCATATGAATAAGCGTTTGAAATCTTTGCATTCTCGGCAGTTAGCTTAACCGGCTCTCTGTAGTATGCCACAACCGGTGTTTCGGTCTCAAGAATCTGATACAGTTCCTTTGCCCCGCTAAGCGGCATATTGACACAGCCATGTGAACCGTTGCTCTTATATATCTGACCTCCGAACGAGCCTCTCCATGTCGCATCATGGAAACCAACATTATAAGCAAATACCATGAAATAAGACACATCAGAAGAATAACCTTCTCCGACAAGAGTTGCCGGGCTCTTCTTATAAGCAATCTTAAACACGCCATCCGGCGAACCGTTGTTACGGTTGATATTACCCGTTACAACATCACTTTCAAAAACAAGCTTGCCCTCTTTATAATAATACATGTGCTGGTTACTGTAATCCACTTCAACATAAGTATTACCTATATCATTTTCGCCAAATGCTTTTGCTCTTTGCTCAAACACCGGCTCTCTTGTAACGCTCTTTCCTGCCTTAATATCTTCTATTATCTTTTTGCACTCGCCCTGCTTGTCCACGATCCAGCCGTAATCTCCACCGCCGATTTCAATTACATCACCCTTTGAAGTCTTAAATTTTCGCTTGTCCGCATATGTATTATACTTAGATGCCAGCGACTGGACAAAATCCACAGGTCCGTTCTCATTAAGAGTTACCTCCATAATCTTGTCCCCATTTGTGTCCTCGACATTAATCCATTTTGTTATCTCATCACTTGTAAGAACTTCTTCCTCTTCACCGATAGTGTATGTAATCTCAACCTCCGAATACAGCTTAACCTTATCCATGACCTCTGTAATCTCACTGCTAGTAGACGTAATCTTTGGCGCAACATAACAATCATCCGTAAGAACCACGCTCGTGGCACCTTCACTTACAGCTTCAATAATCTTTGAAGCAGCCACATCTTTAATAAGTGTATCCCCCTTGGTTTCCTCAACAACATAAATCTCTCCGCCGCTCTTTTCTATCGTGGCATTAGTAGGCGCCACCTGTTTTTCTGCGTCAAAACATGCAAGCGAATCTATCTCCACATTAAGGGCATCTTCATCATAAGATGTCTCAACCTCTATCTTATAATCATGTTTCTTTTTTACCTGTGACGGCCACGCAAATCCCGTCTGCTTATCAAGAAACTCATCAACATTTGCCGATGTCTTCTTTTCATATCCGAAATCATCACCTGACAGAGAGTATGTAACACCCGTTCTTGTAACTACATCAAGCTTATACACGGCATCAGATGTGGCAATTACCTGCCTTGCATCCTCAAGACTCTTGCCCGATACATCTTCTCCGTTAACCGTGCTGTTAGGGAAGAAATGCTTATTATAATAAATAGCAATCCCCGAATATGCCGCTAAAGCTCCGGCAAAAACAACACCTGTTGCAATCATGACCACAAGTCCTGTCTTCTTTTTACGTCTTCTTCTGCGCTTTTTCTTCTTACCTGCAGGATTAGGATTATTTTTCGTTGTGTTCCTGCTGTTGTAAGCCGCGCTCTTAGCTGTGCTCTTAGTAGCACTTTTAGTTTTGTTTTTTGTAGTATTTGTTGTCTTTTTCGTTACATTTTTTGTAGCCATAATACCTCTCGTTTCCACATGTCAGCATCAGCGCGCAAGCAACACCGCCATAGCCATTCCAGCAGCAGTGCTAAGCAAAGCTCCCGCCAAAGTCCATCTTGTTTTTTTCACCTTCGCAGCCATAAAATACACACTCATAGTATAAAACACTGTCTCTGTGCAACTCATCATTATCGAAGCAATCTGCCCCTCATAAGAATCAGCTCCGCTTTCTTTATATACATCAAGCAAAAGTCCTGTTGCAGCCGATGAAGAAAACATCTTAACTATCGACAGCGGCACCAGCGATTTGGGAAAATGAATCAACCCTGCCAAAGGCGCAACAATCTTTGCTATCACTTCAAACATGCCGGACGCCCTGAATATTCCTACCGCCACCATCAGTCCGACAAGTGTTGGCATTATGCCTGCAACAATCTTCACACCATTCTTTGCACCATTTACAAACTCATCAAAAACACTAACCTTTTTTAGAACACCGTCCGCAACAATAAACAGCACCGTAAATGGAATAATAAAATCCGACAGATATATTAATAATTTCAATATACTCCACCGTCACAAAACACTGCTTTTTAAAGATTATTCATTCATAATGCACTTTATACTTTTTTACTTAACATTCTAATCATTCTTTTATGACTAGGCACTATAAATCCATATCGAATCTTTCAAGGAATTTTGCAAAATGTTCTCTTGCAACCATGATTTTTCTCTCATCTCCGCCGTTTAGAACCATCTCAAATTCCTGCATTTTCATGTCGATAATCGCACGGTCGTTGCCAAGGCTCTGTTCATACATACGCTCGCCTTTAAGAAGCAACAGTCTGTTCTCTTCCTGGTCTCTTGGATGAATCTTAAGATATGCAATCTCCTCAAATCTCTGTTTTATCTGTTCATCCGTCATGTTAACATCCTGATTCTTAAACACCTTTTTAAGAATTCTTCCGTTAGAAACAATTCTGACCTGAACCTCCAGAAGCGAATTAATATCGTACGTATATGTCACATCAATTGCTTCCTCACCTGCCTTTGCCGCAGGAATATCAACCTCGAGTGTACCAAGCAAAAGATTATTGCCGGCAAATCTGCTCTCGCCCTGAAGAACATTGACTGCAATTCTTTTCTGATTGTCTCTTACCGTGTACAGACGCTGTGTTCTGCTGGCAGGAATAACGGTGTTTCTTTCAATAATCGGACAATAATGACCGCTTTCATAATCATCCTCTTCAATCTGGACTGCAACCTCTGTTCCGAGAGTAAAAGGACACACATCCGTTAAGATAAGCTCCTTTACATCTTCATTTCTCTCCTTCATTGCAGCGGCAATCGCTGCACCAAGTGCAACTGCCTCATCAGGGTTGATGCTAAGCTCCGGCATCTTTCTGAATATTCTGCTGACAAATCTTCTAATAAGTGCAAGCTTTGTCGAACCTCCAACAAGGACAATTTTATCTATGTCACTTACTTTAATTCCCGCATCCGCCAGACTTCTCTTAATCGGCTCTTTGATTCTTCCAAGCAGATCCTGACATCTGAATTCATACTCCTTTGCATCCAGTCTGAATTCATATATTTTATCATCTATATTACACTTCATGTCGGAGTATGACTCCATCTCAAGAAGTCTCTTGCATTTGTCCGCCTGACTCGTAATATGTCTTAACACTTTATCATCAAGCTTGTCCCTGTCAAGCTCTTCATTTTTTTCAAAAAACATATCAACAATTACCTGGGTGAAATCCTCTCCGCCAAGGAAATTGTCTCCTGCCACCGCGTGAACCTCAAGTATGTCTGAGAAAAGCTCAAGAATGGAAACATCAAATGTTCCTCCGCCAAGGTCAAACACCAGAAACTTTGAATCTTTCTTTTCCTGATAAAGTCCATACGCAACCGCCGCCGCAGTAGGCTCCGAAATAATTCTGTCTACCTTAAGTCCGGCAAGCTCACCTGCCTGCTTTGTGGCTTTTCTTCTTTGCTCGTTAAAATAAGCCGGCACACTGATAACCGCCTCAGTAATCTCTTCGCCAAGATAATGCTCGGCGTCTTCCTTAAGAAAACGAAGCACAAATGATGAAAGCTCCACCGCACTGAATTCATATTCCTTCTCGAATTCCTGCCCGTCGGTTACCCCTTTCACCTTGCCAAGCTTAAATTTTTTATCACTTCCCATATCCCTTTTAAATACTGCCGCTGCAGTATCAGGATACAAAAGCATTCTCTCTTTTGCTGCCTCGCCTACATATATCTGTCCGTTCTCATCCACACTTACAACAGACGGAGTCAGATTCTTCCCAAGTCTGTTAGGTATAATCTTCGGACCATCCGGCGTATAGCATGCTATAAGACTGTTTGTCGTTCCTAAATCAATTCCTACTATCATTATTTTATCTTCCTTTGTTACTGTTTTTTCTCATCACAATTCCATTAGTATGCGTATTATGATTAGTAATAACATTTGCCTCTTCAAAGTATTCAAAAGCTCTCTCGTCATTACCCTTAAGCTCCTCTAAGAAACCTTTAAGAAGTTTAAGCTCATAACATGCACAATAACAACATTCCTCACACGGCTTTGCACTCTCTATCTTCTTTATGCACACCTCAAGATTTTTGATGTCGCCAACCGAGTAAAAATACTCTCCCAGATTAAAAATTCCTGCTCTGTAAAACGTCGGATCTTCATAGTACCTTTCAATGCTTGTATATATTTTCTTCATCATTTTGCAAAATTCATCAAAATAATATGCCGCTTTCTTCTTATTACCGATACATCCGCACATATAAGCCGCTTTCAGATACAAAGACATTTTCGTTTTATCATCGGCCATATCAATACTTTTCTTAATATATTTAAGGGCAGTTTTTGGCTGATACTCAATCTCTGTATAAGTATCTATAAGCTCTGAATAAACATCAAACAACGCCTGGTTATTGTTCTTTGCAACCGAAATGGCGTGTCTTACCTCATTTGCCGCCTTATTCTTATCACCTGTAACATAAAGCAGCTGTGCAATGTTAACCGAATCATTTCCAATGACCTCAGCCGGTGCATTCTGTGCCTTATTTTCTTCCCTGTACAAATAATACTTATGCAGACATTCCGCATTTGCGCCTCTTCTTTTATATATGCGCACTCTCTGTCTCCATGCAAAACGGCTTGCAGGATATTTCTCCTCATAGGCATTTAACCACTTCATCGCTTCATCAAAACGTTCAGTAGCAAGACACACATCTATCATTCTTCTTAGCACAACATATTCATTAAGAAGAATTGTTGAATAACCGTTCTCATATCCCTTAAGCAAAAGCTCATACGCTTTATCATAATCCCAGTCAAGTGCTGCAACACGCGCAAGATAATAATATGCATCCATACAGCATTCATCTTCCTCAAGAACATGGGTAAAGATTTTTTGCACATTTTCAATATCATATACTTCCCAGTATATCTGACCAATCTTAACAAGATAATAAAGCGCATCATTAATCGCATACTGATTTTTAGCGTGGGTTAATGCCTTATTAACATATTCCCTGTCCAGAGTTTCCCTGTACATATACATATAATAATCACTAAGATATGCATTTACAACATAATGCTGCGGATTAATCTTATATACCTTTTCAAATGATTCTTTGGCCTTGGTGTTCTCATCCATGTACCAGTAACATCTTCCAAGACGGTAATATAGTTCCGAATCACTGTCACCTAATTTTTTGATTTTCTTAAGAGCTTTCAGTTCATTAGCATAATCATTGGACATCATATATTTATCTGCCAGTGTCCAATATACTTCCTGCGCCCTGTCGCCGTTAATCTCTATTGTCTTCTGGAGGCATCGGAAAGCATCCTTTTTCTTATCCATGTCAAAATAGATCATCGCCATTGTGTATGTAATCTCCGATACATCCTCCATGGTTGTCTCCCACTCTTTATCAATGATTCTTTCCTTCATTGTATAAAGCCTGCTTATACACGCATTCAATTTGCTGTTTTTGTATTCATCATCCTCGCCTGTGCTCTTCCAGTCTGTCTTGATTTTAAGAAGCTCAAAAGTATCATTCCACATCTGGTTCTCTTTTACCATATCGCATATCTTTACGGCATCTGACGTTCTGCCACCCTCAAGAAATGCTTTTGCTGCATACTCATAGGTCTTGATATCCTTATCATAGTAGCGTATTGCTGTATAAAAATCTTCGCACACTGCTACCAGATTGCCCATCTTGTAGTTAGCCTCCTGCCTGTAGATGTATGCACTGTAATAGTATGGCACAGCCTCTAGTATCTCATCACAAACCTTAACACACTCAGGATAATTCTCTCCGTCAATGTAAGCCATTGCAAGACGATCCATGAAATAATACTTTTCATTAAGGTTCGTTTCCTCATCTATCGCCATTTTAAAATTCTTTATCGCTTCATCATATTCACTCTGCTTAGTCTTATCCTCGTTCCATATGCTGTAGTTACACATTCCGAGCATATAATGTGAGTAACCTTTTCTCTTTATTCTCTTCTTATAAAGGTCGCTTCCGTCATCTGCAAGAGCATACAGCATTTCCTGCCATCTTTTAAGCACTTTTCCCGCTATAAAATATTCGCCCATGGCCGCAAGGCATCTGCCGTACAGATTATAATATTCAAATTCTCTTTCTTCTCTTAATAACTTTTCATTATCCTCTATGAATCTTCTGCATCCGGCAAAATCTTCATTTTGAAAATAACACCATCCAAGTTCATAGTAACTATCAATATCTCCCTTACTTACTCCTTCTTTTAATTCATCTATAAGAGCGCTGTTGCTCTGTCTTAGGCAATCAAGCGCCTGCTGCGTATTACCGTACTTCTCAAGAAAATCAAGACTGGCTTCTTTTGCTTTCTTATATTCTCCCCGCTCATAGTAATACTCCATATCATCAATCATCAGCATCCTGCTGTCCTGACCGGCATCACGCATCTGCCGTCTTAACTCGAACGCTTTTTGCACATCCCCTTGTTTCTTATAAAATCTGGACACACTTATCTTAATGAATGGATTGTCCATATAATCTTTCCCACTCATCTGTCCAAAGCCGTTCTCAAGATGGGCAGCTAAATCAGCTGCCTCATCCATCTGACCAAGTTTCATGCACGCAAGCATCTTCATTGTCAAAAGGAACGGATGTCCCGCTTTTGCCTTCTCTATTTCGTCAAACACTGCCTTCGCCTCATCTGATACCTGCGCGTCACTTTCCTCATCAAACACACCATCTAACATTTCCCTGAGTCTGAAAATCAACTCAATTACATCATCATAATCAGCATCATCCGGACCATAGAACAAATCATAATCAACAAAATCATCATTTTTAATCTGATTGACTACATAATCAACGAAATTCACCGGGAACTTTTCCTTAAGCTTATTAACATTGTCCGTATAATGAAATTTCTTATCAAGCACCTTCCATACCCTGCCCGGCAGATTACAGCATTCCATAAAGAGGACCATAAGCTTTTCTCCGACAAGCTCCTCCGTATCAAGTGCTGCACACAGGTCATCCTCTAAAAGCTCTTCCCAGTTCTTTGGGTCGATTCTTTTTGACATGCTTGAATATATCGTCTTTGCCCTGTCAACAAACAAATCAATCTCATCTTTTTCTTCTTCCTTTGGCCCCTCTTTAGCATATGCAACAGCATCTTCATATGCTTTTCTTAACGCAACAAAGCCCTCAGGGTCATCCTCAGGGTTAGTGTTAACAAGCTTCCTTCTGTAAGCTGCCTTTATTGCGTCCGTATCTGTTGTTTCTTCAATTTCGAGTATCTTAAAAATTTTTTTAACTGAATTATTCTTATCCATACTGCACCTAATAATTTGTACCTTTCCGTTTCCTAAATACATTTTAATTTTCCGCAGACATTTTTTCAACGTGAATCTTCGTAAATTGCCAGTAAACGAGCGTATTTCTCACCTTCTTTTACACATAAACCTGCAAAAGACTACTGCAACCAATGTACTTACCAAAGTTGCAACAAATCCGGGGGCTGCAACCAAAGCAGGATTCGCACTTCCATACTGGCTCCTGTAAGCAATTATGTTTACCGGAATAAGCTGCAATGATGAAATATTTACAATAAGAAAAGTACACATTTCATTGCTCGCCCACTCCCTGTACTTATTTACCTTTGCCATCTCCTTCATCGCTTTAATCCCGGCAGGAGTAGCAGCCCACCCCATCCCAAGCACATTGGATATTATATTGGTACTTATATGTTCTTTTGCAACCGGATTATCTTTAAGCCCGGGAAAAAGATAATTTACAAATGGTGCAATCATCCTTGTCATCTTAAGAGTAAGACCGCTTTTTTGTGCTACCTCAAGAATTCCGCACCAGAAAGCCATTATACCTGTCATGGTTATGCAAAGACTTACCGCTTCCGTGGAACTGTCTAAAAAAGCAGTTCCCACCGACTGCATATTTCCCGAAAACACCGCATAAACTACAGCCAGAATAATCATCATCGCCCATATTATATTTAACAATATACATTCCTCCATCAGTTTCTATAGTAGTATATATGCCAAAAGTCCTATATTGTTTACTGTTTTTATTTTTCCATATGTTGAGATATTAAAATTGTGCTACTTTTTCTTAATAATGTTGATTGTTTAGCTCGACAAAATATGTTATTTTTTTATCGTAGCGATACAACAAATCACAGCTGCCTTACAAATAATTAATAATACTATAATATAGGTGGCAGATAGGAGAAGGATATCATGAAAGATACCGGAATTGTTAGAAGACTTGATGAACTTGGACGTATTACTATCCCAATCGAACTTAGAAGAAGCCTTGGTGTAGAAGACCGTGGCGCACTTGAGATTTACACTGATCAGGGAAGAATAGTTCTCGAGAAGTACGAACCTACAGACTTATTCACAGGATCTAAGGAAGATCTCTATGAATACTGCGGAAAGATAGTTTCAAAAGAATCTATCATCGAGCTCGCAAAATTAGCTGGGGTTATTGAGTAAGCTTATAAGTTAAATTTTTGTTTATACTCCCCCCTCAAATTAGTTACACAAAAAAGACCGGGTTTTCCGGTCTTTTTTGTGTTTCTTTTATGTTTCTTTTGATTTGTATATACAATATCTTCAATAAGCACAAATTTAATGTTACAAACATCAATTTTTCATTTGAAACTTTTGTAAGAAAGCATACACCTCTCTTTTTGAGATTCCTCTGTCTTTAGCAACCATCTTCATTGCTTCCTTTCTGTCTACTCCCTTTTCCAGATACATCTGATAATGTTCATCTATTGCTACCTGTTCCCAGTTATCTCTTTCTTCCTTTTCAATCTCCTGCCTGCTTTTTCCCTCTATTACAAGCACATACTCACCTCTTGGTTCGTTTTCCTCATAAAAACTTACCGCTTCACTTAATGTCGTTCTGAACACATCCTCGTATTTCTTTGTCATTTCCCGGCAAAGACTTATCTTTCTATCCCCTAAAGCTTCAAGAATCTCTTTTAACGTCTTTTGCAAATGATGTGGCGCCTCATGTATGACAATCGTTCTTGTCTCTCTTGCAAGCTCATCTAAAATCATTCGCCTTTCTTTTTTATCATAAGGTAAAAACGCCTCAAAACAAAATCTTCTTGTAGGCAGCCCCGACATTATAAGCGCACATATACATGCTGCAGGTCCGGGGACCGGACTTACTTCTATTCCTGCCTCAGCCGCCTGTCTTACGAGCTCCTCTCCGGGATCTGATATTCCCGGTGTCCCCGCGTCCGTGACAAGAGCCACGTTAACTCCTTCAAGCATCTTTTCTACAAGCACCTGTGCTTTTTGAACGGAATTGTGTTCATGATAACTTGTCATCGGTGTCTTTATATTAAAATGATTCATCAGTTTTATACTGTGTCTTGTATCCTCCGCAGCAATGAGATCAGCTTCCTTCAAAACCTCAACCGCGCGAAAAGACATATCCATTAGGTTTCCTATCGGTGTCGCAACCAGATATAATTTTCCCGACATGCCATACTCCTTTCGTTAAAGCCCCCTAATACATCTTAAGAAGTTCGTCTGTATACGTTCCGTTCTCGTTATATACGATAAGCGGTTTATCAACTCTTAGTTCTTTCCCTGCGCCCTTTATCGCTTCAATAAGCACCATGTTAGGCTCCCTGTTAACATACGGATAGACAAGACACATCCTTTTAGGCTCTAATCTATGCTCGTACATACAACCAAAAATCTCCGCAAGCCTTGTGGGTCTGTGCACCATATAAAAACGACCATTCTCCCTTAGCAGCCCCGCCGCCTGACTTACAACATCAGCAAGGCTGCACAAAAGTTCATGCCTTGCTATTGCCTTAGGTTCATTAGGATTGGTAATACCGTGCCCACTGTTCATGTATGGCGGATTACTCGTAACAACATCAAAGGAAGCCTTTCCAAAAACGGTCACAGCTTCCTTTATATCCGCATGTACTATATCAATCTTGTGGGTCAGGTTATTAAGTTCAACCGACCGCCTAGCCATCTCAACACTTGCCTCTTGAATGTCTATTCCCACAAAATGATTCCCTTTTGTCTTTGCTTCCAAAAGAATCGGTATAATGCCTGTTCCCGTACCAAGGTCAATGGTCTTCTCGCCCTTTTTAACCTTGGAAAAACTGCTGAGCAACACCGCATCCATCCCAAAACAAAACCTTCCCGGATGCTGGATTATTCCATATCCGTTCCTCATAAGGTCATCAATTCTCTCCCCTTCATTTATGGTCACACTATCATTTATAGGCGAAAATTCTTTAGTTAATTGATTATCATTAATCGTCATCAAGATGTGACTTTCCTTCCTTTTTCTCCAGGTATTCAAGCTGCTTTAACTCATCATCAATAGACTCTCTGTCATTTCTTCTGTTATGCTTGAATTTCAACTGTTCCGGTTTGTAATCTCTTGCTTCCTTCTCATCATCCTCAAGAGTTACTATTACCCTGACAATTCCTTTAAGAACACTTACGCTCTTAACTTCTCCTTTAAGTCCGTCATCAGTTGTAACAAAGTCTCCTATCTGAGGCATATGTGAATTAGCCTCCTCATAGAAAGCCTCCTCATTATTAAGGCAGCACATAAGTCTTCCGCACACGCCGGATATCTTAGTCGGATTAAGAGAAAGTCCCTGCTCCTTTGCCATCTTAATTGACACGGGAACAAAATCCGAAAGATATGAATGACAGCAAAGTGCCCTTCCGCACGAGCCGATTCCGCCAAGTATCTTGGTCTCATCCCTGACACCAATCTGACGAAGCTCTATTCTTGTTCTGAACACCGCTGCCAGATCTTTAACAAGCTCTCTGAAATCTATTCTTCCGTCCGCCGTAAAATAAAACAGGACTTTATTATTATCAAAAGTATATTCACAGTCTATGAGCTTCATCATAAGCCCATGTTTTTCAATCTTTTCAAGACAGATTTTAAATGCTTCCTTTTCCTTTACTTTGTTAAGTAAAAGCTTTTCATCATCCTCTTTTGTCGCAATTCTCATTACCTGCTTTATCGGCATGTAATCCTGCTCATTATCTATCTGCGTCGGTCCAAAAACAACAGTTCCGTACTCAACTCCGCGGGCAGTCTCCACGATAACATTATCTCCAGCTTTAATCTCAAGCTCACCCGGTATAAAATAATAAATCTTTCCTGCTGTTCTGAATCTGACTCCAATAACCTTTGTCATAATCTATTACCACACTGCCTTACTTTGGCATTATTCCTTTCAATATATGTTGCCCGTTATCCGGACGCACTATAGCTTTATACTATAGGATTCTTCATTGTAAGCACTAAAAGTTCAAGTGCCGTATCCATATTTACATGAGCTTTAAGTCTTGTTCTTGTAGTATCTATCGCTTTAATAATGACTTCAATCTCATCGTATCCTCTGACCCTTGTCTGTGCTTTGATGCTGTTATACTCATCCTTGTAGAGGAGCTTGTTAGGGTCGTTGGTTACCTTAAGCATAAGAACATCCCTGAACCATAAAAGCATAAGATCAAGATAGTCCTCAAGATTATCCTTATCAGCAACCATCACCATAATCTCATCCATGATGTCATACAGTTCTCTCTCATCAAGCGATGACATAATCTTTACCACTCTCTGCTTCATAGTGGCAAAATCTTCTGTCGTTGAATATCTGATTGCTCTTCCAAGACTTCCTCCGCAGAATGCCGCACTTGCCGCAGCAGCGTAATCCACCATGCCACAGTTCTCCATAAGGTATTTTTTGATTACCTCTTCACCAAGCGCCTTAAAACGAAGCTTAACGCATCTTGACATTATCGTCGGAAGGATTGCATCCTCATTGTCTGCAACAAGTATAATAACCGCATATTCAGGCGGTTCCTCTATTGTCTTTAAAAGAACATTCTGTGCATCTATTCTTAAAAGATGCGCGTTAGGTATTATATAAACCTTTTTCTTACCCGCATATGGTTTTATAAGCGCATCATTTACAACCTGCTGTCTTATCTCATCCTTTGTGAGAATAACTTTCTGTCCGTTAATAATCTTAAGATCCGGATTATTGTCGGAATCAATCTGCATGCATGACTTGCATTTGTTGCAAGGACTTGTGCCACCCTCCTCACAAAGAAGCATTTTGGCAAATGCCTTTGCCATAGTCTTCTTTCCCGAACCGTTGTCACCGGAGAAAATATATGCATGTGACACCTGCTGTGATGCAACAGCATTGGTAAGCTGCGCCTTGATGTCATCATGTCCTACTATATCTTTAAAATCGTTCATATCCTTTCCCCCTTTGTTGTTATATTTTTAAGTTAAAATATCAAGTAAAAGTCCGCGAATCTCGTCAACCTTATCAAGAATGGCAATGGAATCCATCTCGTCTTTTATCAGCTCTCCTGCCAGTTCGTCAAGATTCTGGTCTATGAGCTTAATTATTCCGTACACCCTGTGACGGCCTCTTCTGTCAAGAAAATTCTCTCTTGAAAACTTATGGGAGCGGTTGACTATCTCATTCATAAACTCCTTAATAAGGCTTCTGTACCTCTTCATATCCCTTACATCCATCTTTTTCTTAATCTTCTCCCCCTGGGTGACGATGTCATCCATCATGATACTGAGTCTCGCCTTAAGGCCTTCCTCTTCAAGGTTACTGACAAGTGTAAACTTAAAGCTTCCATCCGTCTGGGATTGTTGTCTGGTCTGTTCCGTCATTCCAACCTGCTGTAACTGGTTAATCTTAATGTCCAAATAAAATCCCCCTTTCCACATGATATACCTGTCTTAAGTATACCACATGGCAGGGGGCTTGTCACGTTAGTTAGAAATAAAAGCCAAGACGCGTTCAACGCATTCTTCAAGATTGTCATTGATAAATTTCTTATGCACACCGGCCTCTTTAAGTTTCTCATCCGAAAAATCCTCTTCGTCAGCAAGGAACCTTCTGCACACCTCCGCATAACCCGGCTTATCCTGTTTTTGCTCTCTGTTAATGGCACGAATAAGTCTTGTGTAATCATCAACTTCAATATATACAGGAACAACTCTTTGCTGCCCAAAGTACTCCTTTATGCATTTAAATGCTTCTAAGGTCCCTATCATTATAATGTCTTTTTCATCATCAAACTGACCGTCATCCATGGTGTAATAATGCCACGGGCCAAACACAGTATTATAGGTTCTGTGCTCTATCATTTTCCCGCCGTGAAAATCCTCTTCGTATTCCTCAACGGTTCTGAAGAAATACTCACGCCCTTGCACTTCACCTTCTCTTTTAGGTCTGGTCGTGTATATGGTCACACTTTTAACCTTCTGTGAAAGTTTTTCTGTAAGCTGTGAGTAAATGCTGTCCTTTCCGCTTGCACTTTTACCCATAACAATAAATATTTTTCCCATCTAAGTCCTCCCGCGTCTGACACCGTTTCTACCAGTCATCGCCGCCAAACATTATGTCAATATCCACATCGCCGTCTATTCCGTCAACAGCACCGGTATCGGTATACTGCCACATTCCAAAGTGGAATGGGAAATCCAGATCTGTGGAATACTGTGCCAGCCATAATCCATAATCATCAAGCTTCTCAAGATTGAGATATCTTAAGAACCATCTCTTACTTGCGTATATGCAGGCATCATATCCTTTTTCTCTGATTCTGTCGCAAAATGCGATTGCAATGTCTGTGCGCTCATCAGAAGTAAGATCCGCCTTGTTGGTTCTTGCAGAACTTACAAGCACCTTCTCGGAATCGTATACAACCGGCAGATCAACGTCATAATTCTTAATTGCATCATACACAAAATCCGCCTCTTCCTTTGCTTCCTCCTTCGTAATTGCCTGGGAGAAAAAATACACTCCGACTTTAAGTCCTGCCTTCTTTGCTCCGACAAGATTGTCTTTATACTTTTCATCAGCAACAAGTTTACCTGAACCGTATCCTCTTATACCGACTCTTATTATGGCAAACTCTATTCCTGAATCCGCGACCTTATTCCAGTCAATATCACCCTGATAACTTGAGACGTCAATTCCGGTCTTTGATGTAACGTCTCCGTTCTCTTCGTAATACCAGAATCTGCTGTCCTGAATCAGGTTATCAGCATTGTAATTATTCTTTCTTGCATTTGTTTTGCTTATAAGATAAGTATCAATGATTGTATTGCTGTCCATTGCCTGGATATCTTCAAGAGTAAGATCACCGTCGTGAATCTCACCCGTATCCACAACGCCATTGCTTACATTTTCATCCGAAGTAACATCCTTTGTATTTTCAAGCTCCTGTGTAACCTGCGATGCGTCATTTTTAGACAGGCCCGAAACTTTTACAAGCGTTCTTATGGCAACCACAAGTATTACTATCGACAACGCCAGCATAATTATTCTGTACAACGCTGCAGACTTTGAATTCTTAGAGTGTGCTACAGCAGTCTTTGCAGCCGCCTTTGTCTTTGCAACTGCAACAGGCTTATCTTCTACGCCTTCTTCATCAGACATGGTCTGTGCATCAGGCTCATAGTCCATCTCATAAGCAGCCTGCGCATCCGGACCGTATTCTTCCTGTACATCAGTTTCGTTATCTTTCTCCATATAGCCTCCACTATAATCGTACATTAATTTTCATATCAGTTCATCGTTACATTAACTTTTTCAAGATTCCAAATCTCGGTCGCATACTCTTCAATAGTTCTGTCAGATGAGAACTTGCCGGCATTTGCAACATTAATCATTGCACTTCTAGCCCATCTGTCCTGATCTTTATATGCCTCTTCAACAGCCTTTTGTGCCTGTTCATAAGAACGGAAATCCTTAAGAATAAAGAACTGGTCAGCTCTTTCATAACCCGTTGAGTCAAGAAGCGAATTATATAATTCTCTAAACATCTCTGGATCTTCAGGTGAATAATAACCGTTAACAAGCTGTGTCATCACTGTTCTTATATCCTGATCTGAGTTATAGATATCTCTTGGATTGTATCCGCCGTTTCTTTCGTACTCTATTACTTCATCAGATGTAAGTCCGAAGATAAATGCGTTCTCTTCTCCAACTTCTTCAACAATCTCAACGTTGGCACCATCCATTGTACCAAGAGTAAGCGCACCGTTAAGCATGAACTTCATGTTACTTGTTCCCGATGCTTCCTTACTTGCAGTTGAAATCTGCTCAGATACATCTGCTGCCGCAAATATAAGCTCTGCATTAGACACACGGTAATTCTCTATAAATACAACCTTTATCTTTCCATCAATTGTCTCATCATTGTTGATAACATCAGCAACACTGTTAATAAGCTTAATGATTGCTTTTGCTCTTCTGTATCCAGCTGATGCCTTTGCTCCGAAAATAAATGTTCTCGGATACATTTCCATATCAGGATGTGTCTTTAACTGATTGTAAAGATACATTACATGAAGAATATTAAGAAGCTGTCTCTTATATTCATGAAGTCTCTTAACCTGAACATCGAAAATTGAGCGAGGATCAACTTCGATACCGTTATGCTCTAAGATATACTGTGCAAGTCTTACCTTGTTCTGATACTTAATGTTCATGAACTCCTTCTGGCACTTCTTATCATCAGCATATATCTCAAGCTCTTTTATGTGAGGAAGATTTGTAATCCAGTCATCACCGATCTTACCTGTAATCCATTTTGCAAGCTTCTGGTTACCGTGAAGAAGGAATCTTCTCTGTGTGATACCATTTGTCTTATTGTTAAACTTCTTAGGCATCATCTCATAAAAATCATGAAGTTCCTGATTCTTTAAAATCTCTGTGTGAAGCTTTGCAACACCATTTACCGAAAAGCTTCCTGCGATTGCAAGATGTGCCATCTTAACCTGTCCGTCATAAATGATTGCCATCTTCTCAATCTTACTGTGATCTCCCGGATATTTTTCCTGAATCTCAAGAACAAATCTTCTGTTAATCTCTTCAACAATCTGATAAATTCTTGGAAGCAGTCTTGAGAAAAGCTCAAGCGGCCATTTCTCAAGTGCCTCTGACATGATTGTATGATTTGTGTATGCACATGTCTTTGTTGTTACATGCCATGCATCATCCCATGACAGACCGTATTCATCCATAAGCACTCTCATAAGCTCTGCAACAGCTACAGTAGGATGTGTATCATTTAACTGGAAACATACCTTTTCATAAAGCTTCTTAATGTCTTTGTGACTCTTCATATACTTATCAATAGCACTGTTTACACTTGCAGACACAAAGAAATACTGCTGCTTAAGTCTAAGCTCTTTACCTGCGTAATGATTATCGTTAGGATAAAGCACCTCACAGATTGTTCTTGCAAGATTCTGCTGCTCAACAGCCTTCTGGTAATCACCTTTATCAAATGAATCAAGGTTAAATGTATCCACTGCCTCGGCATCCCAGATTCTTAATGTGTTAACAACATTGTTGCCGTATCCGAGCACCGGAAGGTCATATGCTACAGCCTTAACAGACTGGTAGTTTTCCTGAATGAATTTTTCTCTTCCTGTCTCGTCCTTAATCATTCTTACGTATCCGCCGAATTTTACTTCGTAAGAATACTCAGAACGTCTCATCTCAAACGGATTACCTTCTTTGAGCCAGTTGTCAGGAACCTCAACCTGGAATCCGTTCTCGATTTTCTGCTCAAACATTCCGTACTTGTAACGGATACCGCATCCGTATGCAGGATATCCGAGTGTTGATAATGAATCAAGAAAACATGCTGCAAGTCTTCCAAGACCACCGTTACCAAGAGCTGCATCCGGCTCTTCGTCCTCGATATTTTCAAGCTCAAGTCCCATGTCTTCAAGAGTGTCTCTTACAACTTTGTCTGCCTTTAAGTTGATTATATTGTTACCAAGCGCACGACCTGTAAGAAATTCCATTGAAAGATAATACAACGTCTTTACATCCTGCTCTTCATACTTCTTGTGTGTTGCAATCCACTGATCGATAATCATATCCTTAAGAGCATAAGACAGTGCCTGGTAAATCTGCTGGTTAGTTGCTTCCGTAACACTCTTACGGTAAAGAATCTTAAGGTATTCTTCAATCTGCTTCCTAAGTTCTGCCTTTGTTAACTTCTTCATATATACCTCCATATCTATAAAATAAACTACTGGTTCTTTTTAACTGCGAGCACTACCTTTTCGCCATTTAAGTTCCACTCTTTTGAGTATCCGTCAACAGAACCTGTAACAACATCTGTTGCAAGTACGTCTGACATAACCTCTTCTTTATTTCTTGCAAGGATATCAGCAACCTTATCGTTATCCTTAACATAGAGTGTAATCTTATCCATAACTTCAAAGTCTGCTTCTTTTCTCATAGTCTGGACTTTACTTATTATCTCACGTACAAATCCTTCTTCGATAAGCTCATCAGAAAGGTTTGTGTCAAGAACAACTGTGATTCCTTTATCTGATACAGACTCATATCCAGGTGTCTGTGCAGCCTCGATAAGAACATCTTCTTTATCAAGAACTTCTTCGTTACCGTCAACCGTGATAGTAAGTTTTCCTGTCTCATTTATCTCATCCATTGCTGCATTTCCGTTAAGACCCGCAAGGATTTCTCTTACTGCATTTATCTGCTTTCCGAATCTTCTTCCGAGAGTCTTAAGCTGAGGCTTAAAGCTGTAAGATGTGAAATCTCTTACATCCTGAGTGAACTTAACAGCCTTTACATTAAGCTCATCTTCAACAATTTCCTTAAAGAAATCAGATAACTCTTCTTCTGCCTTAACATACATCATTCCAATTGGCTGTCTGTTCTTGATGTTTGCTGCATTTCTTGCGGCACGGCCAAGAACTACGATGTTAAGAACTTCTTCCATGCTCTTTTCAAGCTCTGCGTCAATCCATTCTTCCTTAACTTCAGGGAAGTCACAAAGGTGGATACTCTCAGGAGCATTCTTATCGATACTGCATACAAGGTTTCTGTAGATATCTTCTGTCATGAAAGGAATCATAGGAGCTGCTGCCTTGCTTATTGTTACAAGTGCTGTGTAAAGAGTCATGTAAGCGTTAATCTTATCCTGCTCCATTCCCTTAGCCCAGAATCTCTCACGGCTTCTTCTTACATACCAGTTACTCATGTCATCAACAAAATCCTGAAGTGCTCTTGCTGTCTCAGGAATCTTGTAGTTAGCAAGACATTCATCAACAGTCTTTACTGCAGTCATGAGCTTTGAAAGGAGCCATTTATCCATTACAGGAAGCTTATCGTAATCAAGTGTGTACTTTGTTGCATCAAACTCATCAATGTTAGCGTAAAGAACAAAGAATGCATATGTGTTCCAAAGTGTTCCCATGAACTTACGCTGTCCTTCAACTACCGCATCATCATGGAATCTGTTAGGAAGCCATGGAGCTGAGTTGATATAGAAATACCAACGTATTGCGTCTGCACCGAACTTCTCAAGTGCCTCAAAAGGATCTACCGCATTACCCTTTGACTTACTCATCTTCTGTCCGTTCTCATCCTGAACGTGTCCGAGAACGATTACATTTTCATAAGGAGCCTTGTTGAATAAAAGTGTTGATTCTGCCATAAGTGAGTAGAACCATCCTCTTGTCTGGTCAACTGCCTCGGAAATGAATTTTGCAGGGAACTGCTGCTCAAATATTTCTTTATTTTCAAATGGATAATGATGCTGTGCAAATGGCATTGCTCCTGAATCAAACCAGCAGTCAATAACCTCAGGCACACGACGCATTGTCTTACCGCATTTTGGACATGTGCATGTTATCTCATCGATATATGGTCTGTGAAGCTCAACTGTCTTAGCTGCTTCATTACCGCTCTTCTCAAAAAGTTCCTGTCTGCTTCCGATACATTCCTGGTGTCCGCAATCCTCACACTCCCATACATTAAGAGGAGTTCCCCAATAACGGTTACGTGAGATACCCCAGTCCTGGATGTTCTCAAGCCAGTTACCAAAACGTCCTGAACCGATTGAATCAGGAATCCAGTTAACTGTCTTATTGTTGGCAACAAGGTCATCTCTTACGGCTGTCATCTTAACAAACCAAGACTCTCTTGCATAATAGATAAGCGGTGTATCACATCTCCAGCAGTGTGGATATTCATGCTCAAACTTAGGTGCATCGAAAAGCTGGTTTCTCTCATCAAGGTTAACCAAAACCTTAGGATCTGCATCCTTTACAAAAAGTCCTGCAAATGGTGTCTCTTCAGTAAGTTCACCCTTGCCGTTAACAAACTGTACGAATGGAAGGTCGTAGTTACGTCCAACGCTCGCATCATCCTCACCAAAAGCAGGTGCGATGTGAACGATACCTGTACCGTCTGTCATTGTTACATAGTTATCGCATGTAACGAAGAAGCCTTTCTTATGCTGCTTGTCGGCAACTGCTGCCGCACAATCAAATAATGGCTCATACTGTTTATATTCAAGATCCTTACCAACGAATTCCTCTAAAACTTCATAAGCCTTAGTATCTTCGTCTTTAGCAAGCTTTCCTAAAACCTTGTCTGCAAGTGCCTGTGCAAGATAATATACAAATCCGTCTGCAGCCTTAACCTTGATATACTTATCTTCCGGATTAACGCAAAGTGCAACGTTAGATGGAAGTGTCCAAGGTGTTGTTGTCCATGCAAGGAAATATGCATCCTCATTTTTAACCTTGAATCTTACTATTGCAGAACGCTCTTTAACTGTCTTGTATCCCTGTGCAACCTCCTGTGAAGAAAGAGGAGTACCACATCTTGGGCAGTAAGGAACAATCTTAAATCCCTTGTAAAGAAGGTTCTTGTTCCAGATTTCCTTAAGGGCCCACCACTCAGACTCAATAAAATTATCATCATATGTTACATAAGGATTATCCATGTCAGCCCAGAAACCTACTGTTCCAGAGAAATCCTCCCACATACCTTTATATTTCCATACAGATTCCTTACACTGCTTAATGAAAGGCTCCATACCGTATTCTTCAATCTGCTCTTTTCCGTTAAGACCAAGAAGCTTCTCAACCTCAAGCTCAACAGGAAGACCATGAGTATCCCAACCTGCTTTACGAGGAACATATTTTCCCTTCATTGTCTGGTATCTTGGAATCATATCCTTGATAACTCTTGTAAGAACGTGGCCAATATGTGGCTTACCGTTAGCAGTCGGAGGTCCGTCATAGAATGTATAAGTCTCTCCTTCTTTTCTGCTGTCCATACTCTTCTGGAATATATTATTCTCATTCCAGAACTTAAGTGTCTCTTTTTCCCTGTCCACAAAATTCAAACTTGCAGATACTTTGTTGTACATAATTCTCTTCCTTTCTTACTGAGGCGGCAGGTGAAATCAGGTCGGTGAAACAGGGGACGGTTCCTCGTTTCACCCTAAAATTATTAAAAGCCCCATCCTAAACAGGATGAGGCTTGTGCTCACTATACCACCTATTTACATACTACTATATGCTATCCATATAACGGTGGAAACCGGCGGGGCTTACTTGGCGTTACCTTTGGGCCTGCAGCAACAGAGTGATATTCGAAAACTGACTACCGGCATCCGCTTCCCACTATCGCGGACTCACTGGGACTTTCATCAGAACCTACTGTCTCCGTTATGGCTTTTAAATATAAACATATAATTAATATAGTACACTAAAAGCGGTGCTGTCAATAAGGAAATTTCTTATGGTAAGTTAGCAGCCTCCTCATTCATGCAAAAAGCCATCAGTATAATTATCATAACACAGTCCAATGTCATAAAGTTATTAAACACTCCCTGCAGTGTTACTGCTAACAATGATACAGCAAGTGCAAGACGT
>CACXFB010000076.1 GCA_902766825.1 uncultured Lachnospiraceae bacterium | reverse complement strand
CTCACCGTCTGCTGTCGTAGCAGTTGCCTTAAGACAAGTAGGAAGTGTATCAGGATCTGCGGCAAGTGAATGATATCTTGCAACTTTTATCTCATCAGATAATCCTTTAAATATCGGGCAGGTATTGTCTATTGAAGCAACAGACTGTTTTCCGTGCATAAGCTGTTTTGCATAAGTTATTACTGCTCCGTAACTTTCGCAGATTGACTGGTGTCCAAGACATACACCAAGCATCGGAATCCTGTTACCCAGCTGTTTAACAACTTCGATGCATACACCGGCATCCTGTGGCCTTTTAGGACCGGGAGAAATAATGATTTTCTCAGGATTTAATGCCTCAATCTCGCTTACAGTCATTTCATCGTTACGAATAACTTTTATATCAGGGTTAATAGATCCTATAAGCTGGTATAAGTTATATGAAAAACTATCGTAATTATCAATTAATAATATCATCAGTCAACACCTCCGTCTGCCATGTTAAGAGCATTTACAACGGCCTTTGCTTTGTTGATGCATTCATTGTATTCATTTACAGGTACGCTGTCTGCAACAATTCCTGCACCTGAACGAATGAATACCTTACCGTTCTTTTTAAATACAAGTCGTATAGAGATACATGTATCAAGATTTCCCTTAAAGTCGATATATCCGATTGCGCCGCCGTAGATTCCTCTTTTATTGTTTTCAAGTTCGTTAATTATCTCGCATGCCCTGAACTTAGGCGCTCCCGAAAGAGTTCCTGCAGGAAGTACTGCACCGATGGCATCTATTGGATTTTTGTCATCTCGTAATGTCCCGCGTACAGTTGAGCCAATATGCATTACATGTGAGAAGCGTTCTATTGACATATATTTTTCAACTTCAACCGAACCGAATGTGCTTATCTTTCCTAAATCATTACGTCCAAGGTCAACAAGCATGTTGTGTTCTGCACGTTCTTTTTCATCAGCAAGTAATTCTTTTTCAAGACGGATATCTTCTTTATTGTCTTTGCCTCTTGGTCTGGTTCCTGCAAGAGGGAATGTGTGAAGTGTTTTATCTTCGCATTTAACCAGAGTTTCCGGAGAAGCACCTGCGATTTCAATGTCAGGGCTTGAAAAATAAAACATGTAAGGTGATGGATTGGTTGTTCGGAGTATTCTGTAGGTGTCAAAAAGACTTCCTTCAAAATCTGCATCAAGTCTGTTAGATAAAACAACCTGGAAAATGTCACCTTCACGAATATATGTTTTTGCCTTTTCAACCATGTTGCAAAACTCTTCTTCGTTAAATAATGGTCTTATCTTTGAAGTGATTTTACCCGGAGCAATTGGAGCAGCTTCCTTTGTCTTAATAAGATTAACAATGTCTTCAAGCTCAGTAACTGCATTGTCATATGCCTGCTTTAAATCACCTTTTGTTATGTCTGCATTAACAATAACAATTATTTTCTGTTTAAGGTTGTCAAATGCTATTACTTTGTCAAAAAGCATTAAATCAGCATCGTTAAAGTTTTCTTCATCTTTTGCATCAAGATTTAATGCAGGCTCACTGTATTTGATGTAATCGTATGAGAAATAACCTACAAGACCGCCTGTGAAGTTTGGAAGATAATCAATATCAGGACTCTTGTAGTGGCTGATTATCTTTTTAATCTCTTCGTCAGGACTGCTGTCTTTAACACATACAGCTGAATCTTTTGTCTTGATGTTAATAATATTGTTGTTGCAGGTTAATTCCAAAGTAGGATTGTAACCTAAAAATGTGTAGCGTCCCCATTTTGTTCTATCTTCAACACTCTCTAAAATGTAGGTATGACTGCTTACGCTTTTTAAAATCTTTAATACCATAAGAGGTGTTGTCATATCAGCATATATTTCTTTGCTGACAGGTATGACATCATAGTTACCTGCTTTTGCAAGTTCTTCGAATTGTTCATAAGACATCTGTAACATTTTGTTCATCTCCATTTCTTTTTTGTCAGGAATCAATTACAACAAAAAAGTCCCTGACAAAGCTATAATTAACTTTGCCAGGGACGAATAATCATATCCGCGGTGCCACCCTGAATTAATGGTTGCCCATTCTCTTTGTAGAATACTATCATATTCCCGACAGTAACGTCTGTCATACGTCATGGAATACTCGGCATAAAATGCCTTTGACCATGCCCTCAGCGGTCCATTTGCTAATCTGCATCTCTATCCCTTTCCACCAGCCGGGACTCTCTGTAAGCGCATGTATTAACTTTATCTCCGCGTCATAGGTTTTATATTTAAGATATGTGAATTATAATCCTTAAAAAATCAATTTGTCAACTCTTTTTTTGATTTTTTTCTCTTTATATATGATATAAGTTTTACATTTAAAAAAGCCAGAATAATTGCGATAACTGCACCTGATGTATCTATAAGTACATCAGTCATCTGCCCTGCCCTTCCGTTGATATAAGTCTGATGAAATTCATCAGTACATGCATATAGGAATACAACCACTACAGGTGAAAGGTAATGTAAAAATGTAAATCTTATATAATACGCTAATAACGGCAGAAAAATCAGTATTGCAAGAAGTGCGTACTCTGTCATGTGCGCACCTTTTCTGACCGGAAGATGAAGCTTTTTAACGTAGTCTTTGAATGTTGTGTCATCCATTGAATTATCGTATACTACTTCATCGACTGCCTCAACTATGTCAGTTGTAACTTCAAGACTTAAGCTTGAAGATTCTTTTGCATCGTCGGATGAAAAAGAAAATATTATATACATCATTACAAGCGCCGGTATAAAAAGTACCAGACGCTTGTCGATTATTTTTTTTATATTCATATTTATCCCTTTATTTAATCCCAGTCAGTAAACATATACTCCGTATTTTTTGCTCTGGTAAACAGAGCATTTAATCCATCAGTAGGAGAAACACCTTCAAAGAGAACTTTGTTAATCTGTTCAACAATAGGCATATTGACATTGTATTTGTCTGCGAGGTTTTTAGCAGCCTTTGCGCAGTTAACGCCTTCAACAACCTGTCCTACCATCTTAAGAGCCTCATCAACCGAATGCCCCTGTCCGATAAAGTATCCTGCATTGTGGTTACGGCTGTGATTACTTGTACATGTAACTATAAGATCTCCGATACCAGATAAACCATAGAATGTCTGGGCGCGTGTACCCATTGCTTCACCAAGTCTTGATATCTCAAGAATACCTCTTGTAATAAGAGCAGCTTTAGTGTTATCTCCAAAGCCAAGACCGTCAATTACACCTGCTGCAAGAGCGATTACATTTTTAATCGCACCGCCAAGCTCAATACCCATAACATCAGGGCTTGTGTATACTCTGAAATTATCAGCCATAAATACATCCTGAATCAATACAGCATCTTCTTTATCTTTTGCACCTGCAACTACTACTGTAGGGATAGAACGGCTTACCTCTTCGGCATGACTTGGACCTGAAAGTACGCAGGACTTAGCCTGAGGAATCTCCTCTTCTATTATCTGTGACAAAGTAAGGAATGTCTTGTCTTCGATTCCTTTTGAAACATTTACAAGAATTGTTCCCTCTTTAATATACGGACATGCATTTTTGGCTGTCTGTCTTATAAATGGTGACGCTACGGCAAACACGATAAGAAGATTATCTTTGCATGCTTTTTCAAGGTCATCCACAATTTCGATGTTAGAAGGAAGAATTACTCCGGGAAGTCTGAATTTGTGCTCCCTGTTTTCCCTAAGCATCTTAATCTCGTCCGGTACAGCTGACCACAACTTAACCTGATACCCTTTTTTTGCAAGAAGAACAGCTATTGCGGTTCCCCAACTACCTGCGCCAAGTATACATATTGAATTTGTATTACTCATATTTTTATTCCTCCGATTTATTTTTTTTACTACCTATTTTGTTCTCTGTTCCGTTTAATAACCTTTTTATATTGCTTCTGTGTGCAAAGAAGCCCGATGCACAAAACATGCATCCAAAGAATACCTCAACAGGGTATAAATCCTGACCTATACTGCATACAGCGACCTGTATCATAAATACAAAAACAACTATCAAAGATCCGACAGATACATATCTGGTTCCGAAAACAATTGAGAAAAACAGTGCAATGTATGCAAGTATTAACCATGGATTAACCATGCAGCAATATACGATAATAACCGCTGATGTAACTGCAATACCTTTACCGCCTTTAAAACCTAACCAGAACGGATAATTGTGTCCGATTACTACTCCAAATCCTGTTATAAGCACAACAAGAGAAAAAGGAAGTGCAGGTGCAAATAAGTATGCCATAAGAAGGGTTGGAACGAAAGTCTTTAAGGCATCGCCTATATAAGTGAAAATCCCGGCTTTTTTTCCTAATGTACGCATAGCATTGGTCGTACCTGCATTACCGCTTCCCTGTGTTCTTATGTCTACATGATTAAGTTTTCCGATAATATATGCAAATGAAATGTTACCAAACAAATATCCTACTATTAAAAACAAAAGAATCTTTACTGCTATCATTTGTCCTTACGCTCCCTGATAATGAATTTAAGTGATGTACCTGCAAATCCGAAGGATTCACGTATTCGGTTTTCAAGGTATCTTACATAAGAAAAATGCATCAGTTCCTTGTCGTTGACAAAGAAAATGAATGTAGGTGGTTTTACGGCAGCCTGTGTTGTATAGAATATCTTAAGTCTCTTACCTTTGTCTGAAGGTGGCTGCTTAAGTGCTGTAGCTTCTGTTACTATCTCGTTAAGAACACCGGTTGCTATTCTCATTGAGTTATTCTGGATTACGGTATCAATCATTTCAAATACTTTTGTAAGTCTCTGACCGGTCTTAGCTGATACAAAGATAAGCTGTGCATATGACATGAATGATAATACATCCTGAATATCTTTAGTGAATTTGTAGATGGTTTTATCGTCCTTTTCAACGGCATCCCATTTATTGACTACGATTATGATTCCTTTACCACGTTCATGGGCAATACCTGCAATTTTTGCATCCTGTTCCGTAACACCTTCTGTAGCGTCGATTACAAGAAGTGCCACATCGCATCGTTCAATTGCAGTTACCGTTCTGATAATACTGAAACGCTCGATTTCTTCTTTGATCTTGCTTTTGCGTCTAAGACCTGCCGTATCAATAAAAATATATTCCTTATCGTTAAATTTGATATCAGTATCTATAGCATCTCTGGTTGTGCCGGCAATATCAGATACAATTACTCTGTCTTCGCCAAGAAGTTTATTAATTATTGAAGATTTTCCAACGTTAGGTTTACCTACTACCGCAACCTTTGGGCGTTCGTCTTCTTCATCATTAGTTTCTATGCTGTTAAAGTTACTGCACACTTCATCAAGCATTTCACCAAGACCTAATTTGCCTGAAGATGAAATAGGGAAAGGATCGCCCATTCCAAGATTGTAAAATTCATATACATCATTTTGGTATTTATCAAAATTATCTACCTTATTGACCACAAGAACAACAGGCTTTCCTGATTTTCTAAGTAAGTCAGCTACACTGTAATCAGAATCGACAAGACCTTCTTTTACATCGGTCAAAAAAATTATTACATCAGCTGTATCTATGGCAATCTGAGCCTGTGCTCTCATATATTTAAGCATCATATCTGATGACTCAGGTTCGATTCCACCTGTGTCGATAAGCGTAAATTTATTATCAAGCCACTCTATATCAGCATATATTCTGTCTCTTGTTACACCTGGGTAATCTTTTACAATTGATATTCTCTCTCCCGCAAGTGTATTAAAAAGTGTGGATTTACCTACATTAGGTCTTCCAACAACTGCTACTATCGGTCTGCTCATAGTTCCTCCGTTTCCCACAAAAATGTATGTTAAATAGTATTTGTATTATTATATTCCAAGTACTGCATCTACAAAAGATTTACCGTCAGATTTTACAATACGTATTGGAATTTGTAAAGCCTTTTCAAGCTCATCTAATCTCATATCATCAAGAAAAATCGGCTCATCACTCTTTAGCATTGTCTCTGAAAGCAAAAGACATTCGCCGAGTTCTTTATCCTTTAGATTCTTATATATATCTCCTCCGGTAAGAAGTCCCGCAACTGTTATATTATGACCAAAAAAATCATTTTGCAAGGTGTATACGGTGACATTGACTTTTGGATATACTTTTTTTATTTTTTCAACAAAAGATTCCATTATAGGACCGGCAAGAACACCGGTTGCAATCGTAGATTCTCTCGTGTATGATTCCCTTGGCAGTGGGCTGTTAATCTTTAGCTCATTAAGATAATCATCAACTTCATCGGACATTGATCTGACAGTACCTACACCGTTTTCAATCTGACAATATCCTTCGTAACACTCAGCCTGTGGAAGTTCGAGTCCGGCATTAATATACCATTCATCACTTGCCTGAACAAAAACAGTGCCGTACTTTTCTAAAAATTCGTGCTGGAAGTCTTCTATTATCTTAACAACCTCGGCACAATCGTCCGGTGTGAATTTTTCAATTTTACACAGTCCTTCTCTGTAATCAGTCATTCCGAAAGGAACAACTGACATGCTCTGCATATTAGGAATTAATGTACTTAAATCACGTATTGTCCGTTTTAATTCTTCACCGTCATTGAATCCCTTACAACATACCACCTGTCCGTTCATTGTTATATTACCTTCATTAAGAAGATTTAACTTGTCCATGATGTCTCCGGCAAAACGATTGTTTAACATACGGCATCTAAGTTCAGGATTAGTTGTATGAACGGATATATTAATAGGTTCGAGATGATACTTTATTATTCTTTCAACATCTTTTATTTTCATATTGGTAAGAGTAATATAGTTACCCTGTAAGAATGAAAGTCTTGAATCGTCGTCCTTGAAATATAATGTATCTCGCATTCCGTCAGGAAGCTGGTCTATAAAGCAGAAAATACATTTGTTACGACAGGACTTGTAATTGTCAAGAAGGCTTTCAGCAAATTCTATACCGAGATCTTCATTGTAGTCCTTTTCAATCTCAAATTCCCACTCTTCATTGTCCGGCTTTTTAACAACGACGGTTATATATTCATCATTAATCTCATATTGATAATCAAATATGTCTTCAATCTTTTTATCATTAACGAGTAAAAGTTCATCTCCCGGTTCAATTCCAAGCTCATCAGCTATACTGCCGGCTTCTACTTTGGTTATAATATGCGAATTATTTTTCATAATGCCGGCCTCCGTGATTAGTAAACATTATTTTAATGATAACAATATTAAGGGGCTTTGTAAAGAGCGTGGATTATGATGAGATGTATATACTACCAAGTAGTATTTTGAGGTATTTGGGGGACATAAAGGCAGAAATACTACTTGGTAGTATATATTTTTGAGTGTTAGATGTGCTAGGATTTTTGGCATCAGGCAAGTGGTTAAATAGATTTTGGAGGATGAAAATGAGATTTAGCAGTTACAACGTATTATCAAATCGTTTACCTGGCGGAGGTTATGTATTGTTAAATGGCCTTACAGGTGCGTTAGATTTAATCAATGACAACCTGCATGACATTATAACTAATAATGATAGTGTAAGCACGGATGAGTTTGGGGATGAGATTGTAAATGAATATATTGAAAGAGGATTTATAACAGATCAAACGGTTGAAGAAGAAATTGAATATACAAAAAAACTTGTTAATAAAATAGGCAGTTATTCTGATTCATATAATATTGTTATAGTTCCAAATTTGAATTGTAATTATCGCTGCATATATTGTTTTGAACGTAGTTGTGACTATTTTAAATCAAAAGATGACTATCTTATGACAAAGGAATGTGCGGATGCAGTTTTTAGGTTTATAGAAAATACTAAAACTAATGATAAGATTACTCTTTTTGGCGGTGAGCCATTAAATAAAAATAATATTGAGATTATTGAATATATTGTCAATACAAAAAATCCTGATGGAAAGTATTCTTTTGGTGCGGTTACTAACGGACATGATTTAGGTTACTTTATGCCGTATCTTGGAGCTGGAAAAATTGATTTTTTGCAAATAACCGTCGATGGTCCAAAGCATATTCATGATAAAAGACGTATACCTTTAAGTGGTGAGTCTTCGTTTGACAATATTTTTGCAAACATTAAAAAGGTAATTCAAATCCCTGACTTGAAAATTGAAATAAGGATAAATGTTGATAACAGAAATATCGAACATTTGAAGGAGCTGATGGAGTTTATAAGTAATGAGGGATTGTTTGAATCAGATAAAGTACATATCTATACAAGCAAGGTCACAGGATTAGATTCATCAGATATGGATGAACAAAAAATCGATACATATTTGGAAAAGCTAAATGAGCAATATCCTGAATTTAGTCCTGTAACTGAGGAAGAACAGATAAGGAAAAATATTGATATAGCATTAAAAATCGGAATGCCACTTAAGCGTTCAGATTCTTATTGTGGCGGATTAGGAAAAATGCTTGTATTTACCCCTGATGGTTCTATATATAGTTGTTGGGAATATGTTGGGGCTAAAGAAGGTATAATTGGCAGATATGACGCAAACGGTAATGTTATCTGGGATGAAGAGGTTCGTAAATTTTTTGGAATGCACAGAGTTGAAAACAATCAGACCTGTATAAAATGCCCTTATGTACTCTTCTGTCTTGGGGGATGTTTTAAACATGCATGTGATGCAAAAATGGATTATGATCCAAGACAATGTAAGATATACAAGAACAGTTTTACAAGAATAATGGAACAGGCTGTAGAGGAACATCTAAATAAATTGTAATGATAATAGGCATAACACATAATTATTTTATTAAAAGGAGATATTAAAATGACAGATATTAAAAGAGCAGCATTAAACAAAGTAGTTGGTAAAGAAAAAGCACTCACTGTATCAAAGAAAGAATTTCTTGTAGCTTTAGGAGTTTCAAGTTCTGTAGCAGATAAGCTTGTAAGGTTAGAGGGAGCATCTTCGTGGTGTATTATCGATAATAATTGTGAAAGCAATTGTAATGGCAATAAACCTACAAATGGACTAAGTCTTGACTCGATTGAATCAGTTATAAAGAAAGGTTATATAAAGGAAGCTGATATAGACAAGGGATTTATTGAGAAAATTCGTAAACTATAATAATAGACAATAGGTTTATTATATTCTGTGTGTTATGCTTATATATAAATCTTCGAGCAGGTAACTATTAAGTGCCTGCTCATTTTTATATTGGATACTCTCTCTCTTTCGGAAGCAAATCATCTATTGTTTTAATTTCATTAATTTGAAAGTTAAAAAAAAGAATATTAGTATTATTGGACGTTATTTAACTCCTGGTTATGCATGATGCTATTCCTCTAATAGTTTTTCAGAATCATTTTTTATATATCCATTGATCTAAAGGCATACCCATTTCAATAAATTCATGTTGAGTTCGCTATTTCCAATTAAAATAATCCATCTCATACTGTTGTCCTCTCAGAAGTTTGTATCAATCTTTATACCAATATTCTATTTTTTCGCAATGAAAACTAAATTTTTTCCCTAATTCTTGTACATGATAACTTACTCCTTCAATTGTTACTGCATATACATCTTCTATATAGATTGTTGGTTTAAAATTACAATCGAAATTTTCATCACACTTTAATCTTTGAACATGATAAAATTTTGCTTTTAAAGGCTTTTCACTGACAGAATTAATATCTTTACAGAATGTTAGTAAAAGATTCATTTGAATACATTCATATTTTGATGAATACTCTTCTTCCTTTTCAAATTCAGTAATAAAATACTTGCCATTATTAATAATATCACATAACTCTTTTACAACAATATTAGCGATGTTTCTTTTTAATAATTTCTTGTAGGAAGCAGTACATCTTGTTCCTAATATATGTTCTTCTATAAATATCTTAGGGTTGTAATCCGAATCATCAGGAAAAAATGTCGTATGAATATTTTTTAATTTTTTTATATAATATTTTTTTGCCAGTACCAATTCATTTTTTTTCTCACATATATATGCCAACGCTCCATATGGAGAAGAAAAACCTGAGTATGTTTCAATTGATTTTCTCAAAAGTGCTTCCTCTTTTTCTGTATTTTCTTCATACCAGCTTTGAACATAATATACGATAGCAGCCTGTTCTTTATTATTCCAGTTGTGAGTAATCAGAACATCATATGATTCGTCTTTGGTACAAAAATAGTAATTTTCATTGTATAATTTAATTATTATAGCATCAAAATTATACGGATCTTTTTCCAAAATTTTATTCAAATAATATATTGCTTTTTCTTCTTGTAAATTTGGTACGCCCAAGTAAAATAGTGCGGTTACAAAAAGTAAATCTATACTTTCATTTTCCTTTAATTTGGATAACAAAATTTTTTCTGCCTGAGAATATTCAGAGTTTTCTAAAATGTTAAATAAATTTTTCATAAATGACCTTTCTGGTTTTTTCGTTGTATAATTTTTTTCATACGCTCTTTTAATTTTTCAATTCATATAAAGTTCAAACATATATATTTCTATTTAGCATAACACTATCTCATAGGCTTTATTTTGCAATTATATTACATTGTATATTGGAAATTCTTTTTCAAACATATCATACTTAATATATTTTTCAATCAACGCATCACATTCATCGAGTGAAATAAGTGCGCACCAATCACCATATTTTCCATGATTGAATTCTTTTAAGTTAAGTGATGTGAAATAATCAATTAATTGTATATAATCATCACGTAATAATCCATTTAATTTGTTTTTCCAACTGACTAATAATGTTTTTAATTCTGATTCACTTAGTTGAAATGAAGCAGCTGCATTTTGATTTATATAAAAATCATTGCTTGAAACATATTCAATTATATTTCTTAAAATGGCATCCTCCATATTTTTGGCATAATAAATTCCGTTATCTTCTACCACAGGGCAAAATCCTACTTGATAGTTATTATTGTTATCAAAAATCCATACCCATTTATCACACCTTGCAGTACGGGCAAATGGAATAATGTTTTTCCTTTCACCATCTTCATAATCATAAGCCTTAATTTTGTCTATCTTGAACCATTTTACGTCATCTAAAAGCAGATATGTTTCAGGGTTAAAAAATCCTCTAACTTCCATCTTTTTATATATTTCCGGTATTGGGAATCTATTATCTATCATAGAGTTATCTCTCCTAGGTATATTTTTATAACTAAAGCGAGTTTGAGAATAGTATTAATATCAATTTCATACAGTCCTCTCTGGATTTTATCATAAATCTATATATACCAATATTCTATTTTTTCGCAATAGAAACTAAATTCGTCCTCTACTTCATGTACATAATATTTAACTCCCTCAAAACCCCTTACGATTTTACATAACTCTTCTGTTTCTTTACTAACCATTGATTTATGTCTCCTGTAAATTATCCTTTAATAACGCTTTCATTATCTCAACTGCTGAATCCTGATAAGCTGCATCGTTATACAAAATTTTTGCCACAACTTTTCCGTTGTCTAAAAAATCCAACACAACATTATTTTCAAGCTCTTCAATGTATTTGTATACAATTTTACTTTTTCTTATAAAGCGATCAACTAATTTTGTTCTTGGACATTCTATTTTTTTATCAAAATAATTGATTACCATAGTATCAAATACAGCCGGAAAGCAGGTGTGCATTGTTTCTTTTTTCAACAAATCCGGATAATATTGTCCCTTGTAAATCTTTAGTTCACCTTGATTATGCATACTTTCGCACAAAGCATTGATGTAATTAGAATCATAAAAAAGCTCATTGGAATACCCCATACTTTTTAAAGTTACCGCCATTTTGTAAGGGTCAATTCCGCACCACCAACTTCTATATCCAAAATCCCAATCTATAACTTTTTTATCATGGACAAAAACAGAGCACCCAGCCCCATGAAATCTATATTCACGTTCACCTGCAATATAATCATACACTCTGTTTTCTCTTAAAAATGTATATAGTTCAAATTTACATTTTAATTCTAAATTTGAAGTATTATTTATGTGGTTTATTAGATATTCGCATGCTTCTGAAACTGTCTCAAAATAATTATTTATAGCATTTTCAAAATCTTTATTCAAAGGCAAGATCTCCTTTTGTAAATCTTCATGAACGCGTACCAGTATATCTTTACATCATAACCATTATCTGCATTTTTTACAACTTAAAGGTCAAACTATGCAAAATGTTATATTTTCAAAAAAATAAAACGCCTATGAGGATAGTATTATGCGCTCGAACATACTTCACCAGACATACTAAGCTCCAAGCTTTACTCCGAAGCTTAACTATCGTTCGTTTAGCATAACACTATCTCATAGGCGTTATTTTATGAGTATATTACACAGATTAAGAGAAGTTTTTTATGATGAATGCCACTCTTCTAATAGCTTTACTAAACTATTACTTATATATTCTTTCTCTGAACTTTGTTTTCCATTAATATAAAGATACTGATATGGTACATTTTTTTGAATCCATTTTTTTATTATATTATAATCTTTTTGAAAAGATTCTTTATACATAGAAAATTGATCTTCTTTGTATGCGTCACTAATCCATATTCTGCCTCCGTATATACTTTTTTCAGAAGCAATAATATTATTTCTAAAATAATCAATCACTAAACTATCAAATAAATTAACCCCATTGTTGTTATAAGCCAAATGTGGTAAGTAATCTTGCCTTGTAATAAGAACAAACAATGTATTTATATCATTATAATCTAAAATTTCACCATTTCTATTAAGAAGAATAAAATCATTTTCTTCGAGAAATTTTAAAAAATTATTTTCTGTTTCTTTATCCATTGAAAAACTTAATTGTCTTGACATATTAACCTCCTAAAAGTCAAATACTATCTCACCGATATCACTATTATACGGTATAAATATTATAGGTGCACCATTATAAGCTTTTTGTCAGTAGGATCCATCAGAGAAGACATTATATCTTCAATTGCTCTTGATTCACGAGGCACTATTGTTCCGGATTTATTTACTTTTCCAACCTGATAAATAGCGACTATTTTACCATTTACATCTAGTTCAACTGCATCAGCATATCTTGAATTTTTATATCCACCAGGTGTTTTGAATCTAAATTCATAAGTAATCGTATTTCCTGCTTTAGGTTTTATATTTGCGATTGTTTGTTGATGGGCTTCACAGCCCTTTTTACCATTAGGATTAGGACTATTACAGTTATTATGTACTAACACTTTGTCGGAAACATAATATGTATGTAAATCTTCTATCACAAGGTTATATACCTTAATGGTTTCTGAAAGCTTTTCAATTCTTACTTCTTCTACAGTAACAATTCTTCCATCTTGTGTCTTAAGTATATCTCCGTTATTAAGTTCACTTGCTGATATCCATGTTCCAATAGCTTCAAAGTCTTTATTAGCTATATCATTTACCACATAGAAAGGATGCAATCTTGTTGTGCATATATCATCTCCATCAGATGTTATTACATGTACAAGTTCATCTGTTTCGCTTACCTTTACATCTGTTACATGCTTTAATTCATCCTCACCTGTTTCGGTGTTGTATGCCCATACTTCATCTCCGACTTCTATATTTTCTATCGGCTTTTCTCCGTCAACTGTAAGAACTAAAGTATCTCCGGTAAAGCACTGGCACTTAAGCGTAAAGATTGATACTACAAGCCTTAAGCTTTCAAATATTATCTTTTCAGGATCTCCACTTTTTACTGCCTCGACAAATGAACCCGCATCTTTAATAACTCCCAATACTTTTAGAACCATGTTTGCAGCAGTTCCAAGGAATTTTGTAAGAACACAGTTTATAAATGCCTGTACAATCATTCCCTTAACTAATGCCCACATAAGCCCTAAAATAGTTGCCTCTCCAGACATCAACAGTCTGAACTGGTGTGCTATGCCATGCAGTGTAATAACAAGGTTTGCCCAGCTCATCATCTTCTTGATGTTTAGAACCTGAACAATACTACTTTCCTGTATACTCTTAATTGTTTGCGAAATCGAAAGTTCACTAAAAGAGAAGTTTCCACTCGGATCAGTATACTTAACCGGGTTGGCATTTGCGTACAGGTATTTATGCAGGCTTACAGGGTTATCGAGGCTTCCTGCGTATGTATCCATGCTGATAAATGTTCCTGTTTTAGGATTCATATATCTTGCTCTTAGATAATACAGGCCTGTTGATTCATTGTACTGCTCGCCGGTGTACATGTAATCATTTTCAGTTGTTCCGGT